>VGEI01000464.1 GCA_016869415.1 Alphaproteobacteria bacterium | reverse complement strand
CCAGGGGATGGTGTCGAGCGAATCGCCGCGCCGGGCGGCATACATGGCGAAACCGATGACCGAGCCGATGCAGAGATGGATAGTGCGGAACACCCAGGGATCGATCGGGTGAAGGTTCAGCACGACCAGGTGGAACAGGATATAGGCGGCACCGAGCCAGTAGACGAACTGACCCATGAAGCCCGAGAGCGAGCGCGTGCGCCCGCCGAACTCGGCCTCCATCGCCTTGTCGACCGCATCCGCGGCCAAGGCATCGCCGGGAGCCGCCGCCGCGGCCGTCTGTTTCATGTCTGCCATCGCCGCCCCCGTCCTCGCCGGTCCGGGCCCCCTTTATGCGCTACGCGCCGCGTCGGTTTTCCTCCGCCGCGGCGCGCAGTGTCGTCAACCCGGCCGGCTCTCGCCGCCGGCAGTGCTTGTCAGCCCTTGAGCTTCGGGTCGATCTTGAAGCCCTTCTCCTCGAAGTACCTCACCGCGCCGGGATGGAATGGCAGGAACGTGTTCTTGTCGACGTTCTGCGGCAGCGTCTCCTTGGCGGCCGCGTGGCCCTGGACCATGCGCGGATTGTTCTCCATCACCGCCTTGACGATGCCATAGACCAGGTCGGCCGGCAGATCCTTGTGGGCGATGGCGAAGTTGTAGACGCCGAGCGTCTTCTGGTCCTCGGTCAAAGTCTTGTAGGTACCCTTCGGAATCGTCGATTCCGAGAGCTCCGGCATCTTCTGGCGCAGGGTGGCGATTTCCTGCGGTGAGAAGGTGAAGAAGGTGACCGCGTTCGACGCCTCAGCCTCGGAGAAGGCCGGGAACGGCAGGCCAGCCGCGAAGCCGAAGGTGTCGATCAGACCGTCGCCGAGCTGCGAGGTCATGTCGCTGCCGCCGCCGTTGCGGATGGCCGAGACCTTGATGCCAAGCGCCTCCATCATCTGCGGGATGTAGGTCCCGGGCGTGCCGGCGCGCGGCCCGACGCCGAGATTCTTGCCGGCGAGCTGCGAGGCCGACTTGATGCCGCTCTTTTGCAGCGCCACGAAATGGAACATCGTGTCGTACATGGGGAAGATGGCACGGATGTCGTTGAACTTGCGCCCCTGCGTCCATGAGCCCGTGCCGTTCCAGCCCTGCAGCGCGATGCCCATCGTAGTCATGCCGAGCTCGACCTGCTTGCCGTGCACCAGGATGACGTTGTGATTCGGGCCGTCGGTCTGCCGGGTGCTGATCGGCACCTTGATCGCATCGGCCGCGAGGTTAGCCCAGACCTGACCGTAGACAGCGAACACGCCGCCGATCGAAGCCGTGCCCATGGTCATCGATTTCGGCCAGTTGGCCGGTTGCGCCTCGACCGGCGCTGTGGCCGACAGACCAATGACGGTAGCAATAGCGGCCAGTTTCGCGATGCGCAGTTTCATCGTGGTGTCCTCCTCCCGTGTCGGAAAAGCCCGTCCCGATTTACAGGATCGACGCTTGCTTCCCACCCTACCCAGCGATGGCGGCCTTGTCTACGCGAACCGCGCCTTGTCTGGCCTCTCGGTGGTTCCTAAGATTGCCTCTTCTTACAGCAGGTTACCTACTTCGGGAGGAGAGCGATGGATCTCGGTATTGCCGGCAGGACCGCAATCGTTTGCGCCGCATCGAAGGGCCTGGGCAAGGCCACGGCAATGTCGCTGGCGAAGAACGGCGTCAACCTGGTGATCAACGCACGCACCAAGGACGCGCTCGAGGCGGCGGCGGCCGAGATGCGCAAGACCGGCGTCGCGGTCGCGGCCGTCGCCGCCGACGTGACCACCGATGCCGGGCGCGAGGCGCTGCTCTGGGCCTGCCCGAACCCAGATATCCTGATCAATAACGCCGGCGGCCCGCCGCCCGGCGATTTTCGCGACTGGGGGCGCGAGCACTGGCTGGCCGCGGTCGAGGCCAACATGCTGACTCCGATCCTGCTGACCAAGGCGGTGATTGACGGCATGGTGGCGCGGAAGTTCGGCCGGGTGGTCAACATCACCTCCGGCGCGGTCAAGGCCCCGATCGACGTGCTCGGCCTGTCGAACGGCGCACGCAGCGGCCTCACCGGCTTCATTGCCGGTCTCGCCCGCAACCCGGCTATCGCTGCCGCCAACGTCACTGTCAACAACGTGCTGCCGGGCGCCTTCGACACCGACCGCTTCCGCGGCGTCATCGCCAACCAGGCGAAGAAGACCGGCAAGTCCCCGGATGCGCTGTTCGCCGAGCGCATGAAGACTGTCCCCGCCGGCCGGCCCGGTCTGCCCGACGAGTTCGGTGAGCTCTGCGCCTTCGTCTGCAGCGCCCAAGCCGGCTACCTTACCGGCCAGAACCTGCTGATCGACGGCGGCGCCTATCCGGGGACGTTCTAGGAGCTAGTGGTACCGATCTGACAGTTGAGTCCGACGACCAACGAGTCCCATCAACGGGTTAGCCTGCTGGTTCCTGGCACCAAGCGTTAGACTCGATCCACTAGCGAGGCTCTTTTTCGAAGATGACGATCTCGTCCGGCCGCGAGTAGTTGAGAATCAGCCGGGCGCGCTCGTCGAGCAGGTCGGGATCGAGATTGTTGGCGCGCAGCAGGCGCACTCGCCGCTCCATCGCCTGGCGCTCGTCCTTGAGCTCGTCGTATTGCTGTCTGGCGTCGGCGATGCGCTCCGTCAGGCGCACGAACGCGGTTAGCCCGCGGTCGCCCTCAACCGAGTGATAGGCAAAGTAGCCGACGATACAGAAGCCCAGGACGGGCCCCACAACATCAGCCGCCCGCCGCTTTATTTCGCGCCAGATAGCCATCCGGCCGAGCGAATCACGGCGCGACTCCGGGCGTCAACCCCCGAGTCGGGGTAGCGGGGCCAAGTGATTCAAATGATTCGCGAAAAAGTTTAGGGCGGCGCTGCGAGTCGCCGCCCTAACCTATTATACCAACGGACTGAAGTAATGACTCGGGCGGGCGATTCACAGAGGTGTGCGGTTGTGATTCCCTGAGGCGGCCGATTCGCAATCGAGTCGCTGAGGGGGTGATCATGGCGTTGGC
>VGEI01000463.1 GCA_016869415.1 Alphaproteobacteria bacterium | reverse complement strand
GACGCGGGCCGCCATCGACGAAGCTCCGGTCATATCGCGTCACCACAAGGCAGCGTCGGCCATCGATCGAATCGATTGTCGCGCGTGCCGTATCCAGGCCGGTGCGAGCAGCCAGGTCGAGGCATAGCGCTTCGTTCTCGACGCTACCCGGGAGGCGGGGATTGGCGGGCTTGATGATATGCGTGCTGGGAAGGCCCTCGTCTGGAAGGACCCACCCTGCGCCCACTCGTGACAACACGAGCTTGTCCTGGACTCCGGCGAGCGAAAGCCGCGCGCCGCCGTCATCCGGATCGATGCCGAGCGGTCGCTGAGGCAAGCCGTCTATGAGGCGCCCCACCTGTCCTCGGGGCATTGCTAGGTAAGGGGGCGACCCGGGTTTCGGCAGCGGCGGGGGCGGAGCGCTCCCGTGGGGAAGGATGACTAGCGCACCGGCGCAATCGCGACCGAGAGCTTCCAGCATGGCGTAGATGTCGTTGGGCGCGATACCAAGCCTCTGGCCGATCACGTCCCTCGGATCGCCTTCAGGCAGGATGTTGGCGAAATACGGCGCCGCCACTTCGTGTGGGTACGGCTCTGCACGCAGCGGCATGGACAGCGACAATGCCACTCGCTGTGGCCATTGAAGCCAAGCCCTGTCGTAGCAGAACTCGAGTGCCACGGGTGAGCCCGGCAACTCGGTCAACGCACCGGCCAGCCCCTCTCCGAGATAGACGTCGAGCCGTCTCATGGCGGACTGCCCGGCCGCGGAACGATCAAGAGGCCCTTGGCGAGCATCTTCATCACGCGGAGCGACTTCTCGAGTTGGCAGCGCGGCTTACCGTCCTCGAGTTCAACGATGAAACGCTCGCCGACGCCTGCGACCGCTGCCAGGTCACGCTGGGTCATGCCCGCCGCTTTGCGAAGGCGGCGCACTTCTGCGCCGAACTCCCGTGATGACGTCAGCAGTTTTGGCTCTTTTAGCGGTTCCATTGGCGTTGTCTATCTTACCGATCAGTAAGATATAGGCTGATAGTGCGCCTCGTCAAGTATAATCTTCCCGACAGGTAAGATTAGGTCCGCTACGGCACGATATGCCCTTTTTCTTACCCATCGGGAAGACGGGCAGGTGCAAACCCCGCTGTCACCAATGTCTGGTCAGCTCGCTCGCTCCAACTGTTCGCGAAGCTGAGACCGTCAGAGGGGAGACGGGTAGGCCGTTTGGAGAATGCCTTGTGGGATTAAAGGGCCGGCTCGTACGTCGTGCAACTCGCTTCAAGAGCTGCACGCGTTGCGATGATCCAGCAGAAGAGGCGCAAGGCCGAGCAGCGCCCGCATTTGCGCGAGTGATGCTTTAGGCCCCTAGGCGGTGAGGCCGTTGCCGCTGGCGCCGCGCGCCGTTAACGTGCCCGGCCAGTGAGCGATTCGCCGATCTATCATGTCTGCCGGGCGGAGGAATGGGAGGCGGCGCGCCGGGCCGGCCGCTATCCAGGCTCGTCGCAGGACCGCGCCGACGGCTTCATCCACTTCTCCGGCGCCTCGCAGGTGGTCGCCAGCGTCGCCAAGCATCGCGCCGGGCAGGACAACCTCGTTATTCTCGAGGTCGATGCGGCCGTGCTGGGCCCGGCTCTGCGCTGGGAACCCTCGCGCGGCGGCGCGCTCTTCCCTCATCTCTACGGCGATCTGCCGGCGGCTGCGGTGACCCGTTTCGCCGCGTTGAAGCTGGGCGCGGACGGCCGTCACGTGTTTCCCTGGGGCCTGTGATCGATCTCTATCCTCTTCTCGGCCCGCTTCTGCGCGGCCTCGATGCGGAGCGCGCGCATGGCCTCGCCATCCAGGCGCTGAAGCACGGCTTGGTGCCGCGCCCGGCGGTTGCGGCCGACCCGATCCTGCGCACCACCGTGTGGGGGCTCGAGTTTCCCAATCCGATCGGCCTCGCGGCCGGCTTCGACAAGAACGCCGAGGTGCCCGACCCGTTGCTCGACCTGGGCTTCGGCTTCGTCGAGATCGGCAGCGTCACGCCGCGCGCCCAGCCCGGCAACCCGAAGCCGCGCCTCTTCCGCCTGAGCGAGGACGAAGGCGTGATCAACCGCCTCGGCTTCAACTGCGAGGGATTGCCGGCGGCCGTGCCGCGCCTCGCCGCGCGCACGCGACGTGGCATCGTCGGTGTCAATCTCGGCAAGAACAAGGACACGGTCGATGCCGCAGCGGACTACGAGAGCGGAGCGGCGGCGCTCGGTCGCTACTGCGACTACCTGGTGTGCAACGTCTCCTCGCCCAACACGCCAGGCCTGCGCGCCCTGCAGGGCAAGGCGCCGCTGCAGGAGCTGATCGGCCGCGTGCAGGCCGTGCTCGCCAGCCTGCCCCAGCCGCCGCCGCTGGTGCTGAAGATCGCGCCGGATATCACCGACGAGGACAAGCGCGACATCGCCGAGGTGGCGCTAGCCAGCGGCATTGCCGGCCTGATCGTCGGCAACACGACGATCACGCGGCCCGAAGGATTGCGCTCGGTGCACCGAGAGGAAACCGGCGGATTGTCGGGCCGGCCGCTCTTCGCCCTGTCGACACGGGTTCTCGGCGACATGTACGCGGCGACCGGCGGGCGGCTGCCGCTGGTCGGCACCGGCGGCATTGCGTCGGGCGAGGACGCCTATGCCAAGATCCGGGCCGGCGCCTCGCTGGTACAGCTCTACTCGGCGCTGGTCTACCGGGGACCGGCGCTGATCGGCCGCATCGCCCGCGAGCTTGCCGCCCTGCTGCGCCGCGACGGATTCGCCAGCCTCGCAGAGGCCGTCGGGGCGACCCACGGGACCAACAGGCGTTGACCCGCCGCTTCGCCTTGCGTCAAGCTGCCGCCACTTAAGGCGGAGCGCGGCCCCGAGTCGCGCCCCATCCCGCGGAACACGGCATGCCCGCCATCAGTCACGTCCTGATCGCCCTCGGATACGTAGTTTTCGCGGGGGCGGTGACCGTGGCGCTGCCCTACATGATCCCCCAGCTCGACATGCGCGGCGCGGTCGAGATCGGCGCCATCATCATCCTGGTGG
>VGEI01000462.1 GCA_016869415.1 Alphaproteobacteria bacterium | reverse complement strand
GGATTGGATTTCAGCAGACATCCTTGCTCCTGGGCCTATTTTAAGCGGGATATCCAATTGCCGGCCTGTATTTTATAGGATACAATTGGCGAGTGATTGAAGTTCGGCAGACCGCCGTATTCACGGAATGGCTGGGCGGGTTGCCGGACCTCCGGGCACAGGCGCGCATTCAGGCAAGCATCGACCGGCTGGCGCTTGAACTATTCGGAGACGTGAAGCCGGTGGGCAGTGGAGTGAGCGAACTCCGGATCGACTATGGCCCTGGCTACCGGCTGTACTTCATCCAGAAAGGGCGTGAAGTCATTATTCTGCTGGCTGGCGGCGACAAGCGGACGCAAGCACGGGACATCAAGCGGGCCATTGCAATGGCCCGAGAAGCCTAGGAGCAGCCCATGGCACGCAAACGAAAACTCCGCACTACCCGTTACGACGCGGCTGCCTATCTCAAGACCGACGAACATATCGCTGCCTATCTGGAGGCGGCCCTGGAGGACGGCGACCCCCGTGTCATAGCCGCCGCGCTGGGCAACATCGCCCGTGCCAAGGGCATGACGCAACTCGCCAAGGAGGCGGGGCTGGGCCGCGAGAGCCTTTACAAGGCGCTGTCGCCGGACGGGAATCCGGAATTCAGCACCGTCCTGAAGGTCGTCCGCGCGCTAGGCCTGAAGCTGCACGCCACGCCAGCGGCGGCCGAGTGATTCCAAGGCGAAATTCCACTCCGACCCCGATTCTTCACTCTTTGGGCCTAGCCTAGCGTTGGAAAATCCGCGCTCACTTTGCAAGCATCTGTCGGTTACAACACGGCTGCTGCAGTCGGAATTTTGTCAACGATACAGTCGTACTCGATTACGGAAGTAGACTGAAGGCGAGAAGCTGATTCAAAAGCGGCTGGAGAAGACGCGCGTTCCAACAAAGAAGGAGATCGGACTCTATTTATCGGAGAGATGCGCGTCGGGCGTTAGAGATGGGGTCTTTAGCGCGGAGACCGAACAGAACCTGCTGCTGGTGCTGCGTGCTGCTCAGGCTAAACTTTCTGAGCCGCCAAAATACAAGTTAGTAGCGTCATGAAACAGCATCACTCCCTCACAACGGAATATTCGCGTGGCGCTTCCAGGGGTTTTCGAGCTTCTTCTCCTTGAGCATCGCCAAGGAGCGGGCGATGCGCGGGCGCGTCGCCGAGGGCTGGATCACGTCGTCCAGAAACCCGCGTGAGGCCGCGACGAAGGGATTGGCGAATTTCTGCCGGTACTCCTCGGTCTTCGCCTCCAGCTTCTTCGCGTCGCCGGCATCGGCGCGGAAGATGATCTCGACCGCGCCCTTGGGCCCCATCACCGCGATCTCGGCCGTCGGCCAGGCGTAGTTGACGTCGCCCCGGAGGTGCTTGGACGACATCACGTCGTAGGCCCCGCCATAGGCCTTGCGCGTGATCACCGTGACCTTGGGCACCGTCGCCTCGGCGTAGGCGAAGAGCAGCTTGGCGCCGTGCTTGATGATCCCGCCGTATTCCTGCGCCGTGCCGGGCAGGAAACCGGGCACGTCGACGAAGGTGACGATGGGGATGTTGAAGCAGTCGCAGAAGCGCACGAAGCGCGCCCCCTTGCGGGCGGAGTCGATGTCGAGACAGCCTGCCAGCACCATCGGCTGGTTGGCGACGAAGCCGACGGTCGAGCCCTCGATACGGCCGAAGCCGACGACGATGTTGCCGGCCCAGCCCGGCGCAAGCTCGAAGAAATCGCCGTCGTCGACGACCTTGAGGATCAGCTCCTTCATGTCGTAAGGCTTGTTGGGATTGGCCGGGATCAGCGTGTCGAGGGCCGCCTCGATGCGGTCGGGGCTGTCGGCAGTGGCGCGCACAGGCGGCTGCTGCTTGTTGCTGGCCGGCAGGAAATCGACGAAGCGGCGGGTCTGCAGCAGCGCCTCGATATCGTTCTCGAACGCGAGGTCGGCCACACCCGACTTGGTCGTGTGAGTGACGGCGCCGCCCAGTTCCTCCTGCGTGACGCTCTCATGCGTCACCGTCTTCACCACGTCGGGGCCGGTGACGAACATGTAGGAAGAATCCTTCACCATGAAGATGAAGTCAGTCATGGCCGGCGAATAGACGGCGCCGCCGGCGCAAGGCCCCATGATGAGCGAGAGCTGCGGAATGACGCCGGAGGCCAGCACGTTGCGCTGGAAGACATCGGCGTAACCGGCGAGGGAGGCCACGCCTTCCTGGATACGCGCCCCGCCGGAATCGTTGAGGCCGATGACGGGAGCGCCGACCTTCATCGCCTGGTCCATGATCTTGCAGATCTTCTCGGCGTGGGGCTCGGAGAGCGAGCCGCCGAACACGGTGAAGTCCTGGCTGAAGACGAAAACCAGGCGGCCGTTGATCGTGCCCCAGCCGGTGACCACGCCGTCGCCGGGGATCTTCTGCCCGTCCATGCCGAAATCGGTCGAGCGGTGCTCGACGAACATGTCCCATTCCTCGAAGGAGCCTTCGTCCAGAAGCACCTCGATGCGTTCGCGGGCCGAGAGCTTGCCCTTGGCATGCTGCGCCTCGACGCGTTTCTGCCCGCCGCCGGCCCGGGCGCGGGCCCGCTTGTCGTTGAGCTGCTTGAGGATGTCCTGCATGGCCTTCCTTACCCCGTGCGCGCAGCCGCCCGCCAACCCTGCGCGCACAGGGCCCAGTTGCACCGTCGCGCACCGTTCTTCCGTCACCCCGGACAAGCCGCGTTTCGCGGCGCGATCCGGGGTCCATCGTGCCGACGGCACCATGGACCCCGGCATTCGCCGGGGTGACGGTCGAATCCTGCTTACCACCGCGCCCGATCCGGCGCCAGCCGGCCCCGGCTTTCATGGCGTACAACGCCGTTAACCTCCCACCCTGGCCATCGGTCCAGCCACAAGGTCATTGCTCTTATACCAATGCTGGGTGAGTGCGACTCACGTAGGGGATTCCCGACTCGGGGCGATTTGTGATTCTGAGGATGGCGAACGACAGGAGGTTCGCCATGGCAGCGCCGATTGCCCTTCGAGCAGATTATGA
>VGEI01000461.1 GCA_016869415.1 Alphaproteobacteria bacterium | reverse complement strand
TAGAGGTTCTGCACCTCCTTCTCGCCGAGCACGGAGCGGAGCGCCTGCTCCATGCGCGTGACGATCGGCGCCGGCGTGCCGGCGGGCGCCACGACGAAGATGGTCGGGCTAGCGTCGAGGCCGGGCACGAGCTCGGCCAGCGACGGTATGTCAGGCGCGCTGGGCGAACGCTGGGCGCTGGTGACGCCGATCATCTTGAGCTTGCCTGCACGGCCGTGTGGCAGCGCCGCCGCGGCGCTGGCCATGGCCAGCGGGATGTGCCCGCCCATCAGGTCAGTGAGCGCCGGCGCAGCACCCCGATAAGGCACGCTGGTCATCTTGACCTGGGCGAGCCGGGCGAACATCTCGCCCGCCAGATGGTGGACCGTGCCGATGCCGGGGATGGCGTAGCTGTACTTGTCCGGGTTGGCGCGCAAGAGCGCGATCAGCTCCCGGGTGTTAGCGGCCGGCAGATCGGGGGCGCCGACCAGCATCAGGGTGACGATGCAGATCTGCGACACCGGGGCGAAGCTCTTCACCGGGTCCCAGGCGAGCCTGGCGTAGGCGGCGGGTGCAATCATCATCGCCGTGTCGTGGAAGAGCATGGTGTAGCCGTCGGGCGGCGAGGTGGCCACGTGCTCGGTGGCGAGGTTGCCGCCGCCGCCGGCCCGGTTCTCGACATTGACCCGCTGCCCAAGCGGCCGGGCAAGCCGGTCGGCGACGATGCGGGCGAGCGCGTCGAGCCCGCCGCCGGCGGCGTAGCCGACGACGAAACGCACCGGCCGGTTGGGATAGTCCTGCGCCGCCGCCGGGCCGAAGCCCATGGCCATCAGCAGCGCCGCCGCGACAAGAACCTTGCGCATCCCGTTTCCTCCCTGCTGCCCCTTAGCGAGATCGAGGCATTCGCCAGAGGATATCAGGTCTGGAGTACGACCGCCCGCTTAACGCCCCTCTCCACCACATCGGCGCACGCGAAGCGTGGCGCCTTGTGGGAGAGAGGGAGGGGCCCAACGCAATAGCGTTGGGAGGGTGAGGTCGTGGCGCAACAAGACCTACCTCACCCGGCTCGCTACTCGCGCTTGCGCTACTTGTCGAGCGGACTGGTTCGCACCTGGATCTGCACGGCGAGCGGACGGGCACCCTTGCCGAACTCGTTGAGCCAGGGCGTGCGGTCGCCGCTCGCACTCCACAAGCCCCTGCCCTTCCAGCCGGCGTTCGGGTCGTCGATGCGCCCGTCGAGGCCTTTGGCGTAGAAGCCCATGGGATAGGGCACGCGCATCAGGATCATGCGCCCGTCTTTGAAGCCGACGAAACCGTCCTGCAAATTGGCGGTGGAGATCGGCACGTTCTCGCCCAGCCCGACCGTGTTGTGATGGTCGACCCAGGTGTAGTAGCTCGCCTCGGCGCTGTCCTTCTCGAAGCCCTCGAAGCCAGGGCCGGGATAGCGGTGCAGCTGGAAACCCTCCGGGCAGTGGTTGCCAGTGGCCTGCGGCCCGTTGAGCGGGCCCTTGCACTTGCTGCGGTCGAAGCTGATCAGGCTGCCGTTGGAGCCCGAGCCCCAGAGCACGCCGTCCCTGCCGATATCTCCGCCGCGCAGGCCGATCGCCTCCTTCGGCACTTCGTAGAACTCGCTGAGTTTGGTAGCGGGATCGTAGCGCAGGAAGCCGGGCCGGCCGCCGAACACGCCGGCGGTGTACCAGACCGAGCCGTCGGTCGGATGCGGCATGACCGCATAGGGGCCGGAGCCGGGATTGAAGCGCATATCCTTGCCGGCCTCGGGCCGGCCGGGCTCGGTGAAGTCATCGAGCTTGCCGTTGCCGTTGAGGTCGAGCACGAAGGGTGCCCAGCCCGTTGCCTTCTGCGCGTCCCTGGTTTCGTCCCAGATTTTGGTGTTCACCCAGCCGGCGACCGGGCCGGTACCGGAGAGCCAGAGGGTGTTGTCGGGATCGTAGCCGAACTGCGGGTGATGCGTGCCGAAGCAGGTGTCGATGAACTCGTACTTCATCGTCTTCGGATCGAGCATCGCCACCTGGCGCGCCGAGCGATCCAGCGGAAAGACCTTGGCCGAGGGGTGCGCGGAATCCTTCTTGCACCAATCCGGGTTGTTCATGCCGCGCACCGTCGCCGCAATCCATACCCGGCCCCTGTCGTCGAACATGGCGTTGTGGTTGTTGGCGCGGGTGTCCCAGAGCTTCTGCTCGCCCCAATAGGCGGAGGGCTGCAGCGGCTCTACTGCGCCGGCATGGCCCGGCCCCAGCGACAGCGGCATGTTGGGGTCGGCCACCGGCATCTTGAAGAACGTCACTTCGTGCGTCTTCGGATTGAGGATCGGCATGTTGTCGGTCGAATACTCGGGTGAGCCGTAGAGCGGCCCGTAAGCGTTCACCGTCGGCTTGCGGCGGTCCGAGGCGATCAGGTCATGCAGGTACTTGTCGGGCTCCGACCATTCCCAGGCGGTGACCACGACGTTGCGCTCCAGCCCCGAGGGGCGCGGCGGCTTGTTCCTGGGCAGCTCGCCGTGGGCGACACGGTCGGTCCACTCGCCGAAATACTTGAAGGGCACGCCGCCCAGCTCGCCGGCCAGCCGGTTGACCATGTTCGAGCCGGCCTGGCCGGCCTGGACGCGGCGCTGCCAGGCCTCGGCGCCGGTATCGAACTTGCCGAACTGCGCCGGGATGGTG
Source organism: Alphaproteobacteria bacterium (assembly GCA_016869415.1). GTDB lineage: Bacteria > Pseudomonadota > Alphaproteobacteria > CACIAM-22H2 > CACIAM-22H2 > VGEI01. The sequence goes on along the minus strand of VGEI01000461.1, from coordinate 372 downwards.
CGCGTCGATTCCTGTCCCAGCTGGTGGCAGCCGACGCAGTCGACGTTGTTCATGCGCTGGCGCCACTTGTCCTGGGTGATCTCCTTCGGGATGTCGCCGCCGCCGCCGAACTCCGAGGCCGGCGGGATCTTCATCATCGTGTACCAGTAGATCGCCGGGTAGTAATGCGCCGCGGCGGCCTCGTTCGGCGCCACGATGGCGGTGTGATTGACGATCTGCCCCGGCTTGGCGAGCAGACGCGGTGAATCGACGAGGCCGTAGCCCCTCACCCAGACGCGGTAGTTGGCCGCCGGCAGGTCGGGAATGACGTAGCGGCCCTGGTCGTCGGTGACCACGCTCTTGATGTAGCGGGTCGGCAGATCGGTGGTCTCG
>VGEI01000460.1 GCA_016869415.1 Alphaproteobacteria bacterium | reverse complement strand
GCCTTTGAGGACGATGACAGCGCCGCTGGCCGTGGCGGCGCCGCGCGCCCGGGCGAGCTTGTCGTGCGGGTGCTCTCGGGCGAGCGCCGGAAACAGCCGGGCGAATTCCCCCTCGTGCGGGGTCAGGATGGCCCGTCCCTCCGCCCTGCGGATGGCGCGGAAGAGATGCGCTGGATCGTCGGCGAACGCGGTCAGCGCATCGGCGTCCAGCACGCAGGACTTGCCGGCGGTAAGCGCGGCAATCGCGCGCAGGCGCGTGGGGATGCCGGCGCCGTTGCCGGGTCCGAGCAGCACGACATTGAGCCGCGGATCAGCCAGCAGGGCAGCGAGATCGCCGTCGCTCTCCAGGAGTGCGAGCAGAAGAGCGGCGGCGGCCTGGGCGTAGACCGGCAGTGCGGCCTGGGGAGCCCCGACAGTCACCAGCCCCGCACCCGCGCGCAGTGCCGCCCGCGCCGCCAGCCGCCCCGCCCCTGTCATCCGGCTACCGCCGACGACGAGGGCGTGGCCGCGGGTGTATTTGTGGGTGGAGGGGTGCGGCCAGGGGAAGCGTGCTGCCCAGAGCGCCGGGTCGTTCTCGAACTGTGCGGGGTGGAGCGCGGCGATCACGCTATCGGCCACGCCGATATCGGCGACGATCGTCTCGCCGCAGAGCTGCCGGCCCGGCAGCAGCAGATGCGCCGGCTTCTTTCGCACGAAGCTCACCGTCGCCAGGCAGCGCGGCGCCCCATCCTCACCACCCAGCACTTGGCCAGTATCGCCGCAAACGCCCGACGGCACATCGACGGCGACGCAGTCCAGCCCGCCGGCATTGACGGCCGCCACCACCTCGCGGGCAACGCCGTCGAGCGGTCGCGTGAGTCCCGCACCGAACAGCGCGTCGACCGCGACCGGCGAACGGTCGAGGATGGAGGTCGACATCGGCTCGACCGCACCGTTCCAACGCGCGGCATGCAGCGCCGCATCGCCCTTGAGCGCTTCGCGCGCACCGAGCAGCGCCAGGCGGACGGGATGCCCCGCCGCCTGCAGATGCCGGGCCGCGACGAATCCGTCGCCGCCGTTGTTGCCCGGCCCGCAGAGCACGGCAGCTGGCCGCCCGGGAAAGCGCCGATGCACCTCCTCGGCCACGGCGCGGCCGGCGTTCTCCATCAGCTGCTCGCCGGGCACGCCGGCGCCTATGGCGGCTTCGTCGGCGCGCCGTATCTCCGCGACGGTCAGGACGGCGAAGGAGTCGCTCTGGGCCATGCCGATGTCATACAGGCGGAGGCGGCGGGCCGCTAGCGCACGTACTCGGCCAGGAATCCTTCGATCACACGAAACGCCTCCCTGTCGAAGATCGTCGCGTGATCGGCGCCAGCCGGGAACCAGCCGCGCTTGGGCTCGGACGCTGCCTCGAAGAGAGCGCGGCCGTAGGCGATCGGCACGACGCGGTCGCGTTCGCCGTGCAGCACGAGAAGCGGCGCCTTGACGCCGGCAATGCGGGGGACGGCGTCGAAACGGTCCTTCACCAGCTGCCGGGCCGGCACAAAGGGGTAATGATGTTGCGCCACGTCGGCGATGGAGGTGAATGGCGCCTCGAGGACGAGGGCGGCCACCGGCCCGCCACGCGCAGCCGTCTCGGCGGCCAGCCGGACGGCCACCGCCGAGCCGAGCGATTCGCCGTAGAGAATGACGCGGCTCGGCGCGATCCCCTGTGCCGTCAGGAAAGCCAATCCCGCCTCGGCGTCGCTGTGGAAACCGTCCTCGCTGGGCGGGCCCGGATTGCCGCCGTATCCGCGATACTCTACCAGCAGGATGCCGTATCCGGCGCCGCTCAGCGCCGCCGCCCGGTCGGCGCGATAGCCGATATGACCGCCATTGCCGTGGACGTAGAGGATGGTGGGCCGGCCGGCCGGGGCCGGCACATGCCAGGCCAGCAGCCCCAGCCCGTCCGCCGTCGTCAGCGTCACTTCCTTCAACCCCGGCAGGGCAGCGCGCAGGACGCTCGGCCGCGAGGTGTCCGGCAGGAAGAGCAGGTCGCGCTGGAAGAGATAGAGCGCACCGACCAGAGCGCTGTAGAGCGCAGCCGCACCCGCAATCAGGGCAATCATCGTGTCCACATCCGATCCGTCACAAAATCACCACAGATGGCCTGTCCAATGACAGTATTCTCATGATGCGCCGCTGCTCCGCTCTATTGGCCATTCTCCTCGCGCTCGCGCTGCCGGCGCGAGCTACGACCGGCGACGTCGACCTGCAGCTCGTGCTGGCCGTCGACTCCTCGTCGAGCGTCAACATGGATGAATACTACCTGCAACTCGAAGGCTATGCCGCCGCCTTCCGCCATCCCGAGCTGCTCAAGGCCATCGCCTCGGGGCCACGGCAGGCCATCGCCGTGACGCTGTTCGAATGGTCGGGCCCCGGCCGGCAGACGGTCAACTTCCCCTGGCGACGGCTGGGCAATGCGGCCGATCTCGATGCCTTCGCCGCCGAGCTCGCGGTGGCGCCACGGCTAGTGCTGGGTGGCGAGACGGCAATCGGCGACGCCATCGATTTCGCGCTCGATCTCCTGGCGCGTAGCGGCTTCAACGGCGGCAGGCGGGTGATTGACGTGTCGGGCGACGGTGCCAGCAACCAGGGCCGACCAGCCGCCGCGGCGCGCGACGAGGCGCTGTTCCAGGGTGTCGTGGTCAACGGTCTCGCCGTGCTCAACGAGGAACCCGACGTCGATGCCTTCTACAGCCGCTACGTGATCGGCGGGCCGGGCGCCTTCGTCCTGTCGGCGCGCGACTACAGCGACTTCGCCGACGCCATCCTACGTAAGCTCGTCCGCGAGATCACGACGATCGCCGCAGCGCCGTAGCGCCGGCTGGGACCTAACTCGCCCGAACGGAGGTGGTCAGCCTGTGCGTTCACGCACACGCGGACGTGCCTCTTGGGCGCTACTGCTCCAGGCGGTGCCGTCGCTCTATTTTTGCCGGATCCGCGCATTTGCGGCTAGAATCACAATCGGCTGTGCCGCAGGATTCGAGGAACCGGAATGAACGAAAGCGAATTCCCTGCCGAATT
>VGEI01000459.1 GCA_016869415.1 Alphaproteobacteria bacterium | reverse complement strand
GCGTGCTCGCTCATCATCACCGGCTCGCTGGCCTCCGCGCTTTTCGCTTCGGCCCTTTTCGCTTCAGACTGGGACTTGCCGTTGCGCATCGGCCGGCAGGAGAAGGTGCCGAGATGCCGGATCTCCACGATCTCCGATCCCAGATGCCGGCGTGCCGCCGGCTGCACCACGTGGCGCAGGTAGAGGGCAAGTCCGACCGCCAGGGGACAGGTGGCGTGGAAGCCGTGGCCGAAGACCCGGTTCTCCGGCGCCACATGCACGACATCGCGTAGCGTGCAATCGCGCTGCTGGAGAAAGGCCACCGGTCTTACCTTGAGCTCGGAGCTGCGCAGGGCGGCGTCGCAGAAGGCGGGGTCGCGCCGGAGCTGCGCCAGCTTGAACGGCGTCACCATCGGGGCGGGCTCGGCCCGCACGTCCAGCGGCGCCAGGGGATCGAGGCGATCAGGCAGGTGGCGATAGGCGGCGATGACGGCGATGGCGGTCACCGTCACGATCACCGCGCCGAGAACGACGATCTCGGCCGCGGGCCAATGCCTCGGAGAATCGGACATGGTGCCCAAGCAACGCTTCGGCCCCAGAATCGCTTTGCCCGGTGGCGCCCCGATGGCGCAAAGATGGCGGAAGGGAGGCGGCGCTCCCTTCCACCGGCTCGGCCATCAGCTGTCGGGCGTGGGCACCGGCTCGGCTGTCTTCCACTTCTCGTCGAGGCTCAACGGCCCGGGACCGTAGAGGATGACGTAGATCAGGCCGGCGACCGTGGTGAGATTTTTCATCAGCTGCGTCGTCTGGCCGTACATCTGCGCCGGCGGGAAATCCCAGAAATTGTGAAAGAGCAGACCGGCGACGACGCAGAAGCCGAGCATGCCCCAGGCGGCCCACACCGTCCGCCAGCCGACCAGCATCATGATGGCGATGGCCCATTCGAAAGCAACGCTGCCGTAAGCCACCAGCTCGGGCAGCGGGAAACCCTTTTCACCCAGCCGTCCGACGAGGCGGGCGAAGGGGTCGACAAAGGTCTTGTTCCAGGCACTGACAAAGAAGAGATGGGCGAAAAGCAGGCGCGCCAACGCCTGCGGCCAGCCGGCTGGCAGGTTCATGGTTTCCCTCCCCGATGCGGCACAGGTTGAGCCCTGTGCCTTGGCGGGGATCATAACCTCAGGCGTTGAGCCTGTTCTAGCCAGTTGGAATCGGCTGCGTTGCGTTGTGGCGCGGCGATCCGCCAGGAGCCGACCCGAAGGCGATGCGGATCCATCGGCGAGGGTCGGCGACGCCGCGGGCGCCCGCCACGGCGCAACCCGAAGGGCCGGGTGATTTTAGACCGCGGGTTCGTCGCGGGGCTTGCCCGTAGTTCCGGCTACGCGCTGCGCCCCGCTCCTGCCCGCGACCTAAAATCTCTCCGGCGCAGCCTGTTTCCAACTGGCTAGATCAGGCTCCAGTCGCTGCCATCGACGGGCGACGATTCGCTCGGTCCAGCCAGGCGGCGAGGCGGGAATGGGATTCGCGCCAGGCGATCTCGGGCAGGCGAAAGTCGATATAGGCAAGCGCGCAGGCCGTCGAGATGTCGCCGAGGTCGAAACGGCCCTCGCTCACCGCCAGGCGCGGCAGCGTGCGATCGACCGCCCGGCGCAGACGCTCGTGCCAGCCCTGCCATTGCTGCGCGGCCGGGCGGCGGCGCTCGATGACCATGCCGAAGGCGGCGTCGATCAGACCCTGCGCCAGGGCGGCGCGGGCCAGCACCTCGAAGCGGTTGCCGGCGATAAGCGGCGGCCCGCTGCCGACACTGTCGAGATACTCGGCGATGGTCTGGCTCTCGGTGAGCAGCAGGTCATCGTCGGTCAGCAGGGCGGGCACCTTGCCGATCGGTGTCGCGTCGAGCAGCGCGCGCGGATCGGCCCAGGGGTCGACCTCGTGCCACTCGAGACGCTCCACCAGCTGCTTCTCATGCGCCACGACGCGCACCTTGCGGGCATAGGGCGAGGGTTTGTTGAAATAGAGCTTCATGGCAGGGCGCTCACGACGTCACGGCGCCGCACCGCGCTCGTCAGGTCAAGCAGCAGGGCGGCCGCCAGAACCGCGCTGCCCAGCAGGAACAGCAGCGCGTGCGAATTGTAAGCGGCGTAGAGAAAGGACAGCGCGTATGCGCCGCCTGCCTGACCGACGGCGAAGGCGATGGTGCACACACTCCAGGCGCGCGGACGCTGGGCACCTGGCACCAGCTCATGCACCCGGCCGAGCGCCAGGGCGGCACAGCCCGGCACGAAGGCGCCGACCACCAGACTGGAAGCCAGCAGGGCGATCTCGCTTTGCGCGAAAGCCGGTAAGGCGATGAGCGCCGTCTCGACCGCCAGGGCCAGACGCAACGCCGGGCCGAAGCCGATACGGTCGGCGAGCCAGCCCGAGAGCAGCGGGCCGAGTGCCGCACCGATGCCGAAGACCGCCCAGTAACGGCCGCCGATGTCGAGACCCTGGCCCAGGCCGCGGGCGATGAAATCGACGAGGAAAACCATGTGCGGGACGAGCGCCACGGCGGTCAGCCCGTATTCGACATAGAAGGTGCGGAGGCCGCGTGTCGGTCCGGGAGCGGCGGCGAGCGGCACCGGTGCCGCGGCTGTGGGCCAGCCGTTCCAGGCCGCCGCGGTCAGGAGCAGCGACAGCAAGCCGAGAGCGATCCAGGTCTCGCGCAAGCCCGTGTCGATGAGCAGCGGCACCAGCGTGCCGGAGGCGACGATGCCGAGGCCGACACCGGTGAAGACGATGCCGCCGGCGACACCGCGCCTTGCCGTGGGCACCTGCGAGAGCGCCAGCGTCGGCCCGAGCACCATCAGGCTGCCGCCCGCCACCCCGGCAGCGAAACGCCAGAGGAAGAACCAGAGAAAGGACAACGGCCAGGCGCTGGCGACGAACGACGCGGCGGCGAGCAGCAGCATGGCGCGCAGCACGGCGGCGACCGGCAGACGCATGGCGAGCCAACGCCCGCCAGCGGCACCCAGAAGATAGCCGGCGAAATTCGCCGCACCGAGATAGGCGGCATCGGCCGGTGCAAACCGCT
>VGEI01000458.1 GCA_016869415.1 Alphaproteobacteria bacterium | reverse complement strand
AGGGCGGCGACGGGCCGCGGCGGCGGTGGCGGCGGTGCGGCAGCGGGCGGCGTGTCGGGGGTGGCGGTGACGACACGCGTCGTCCGGGTCACCGAATGCATCCAAGGCTGGATCTGCTGCTCGAACTCGGCCGTCGAGATGCGATCGAGTTCGATCACCAGCCGGTGCCGGCCACCCTGCGGCAGCTCGTAGCGCGACTGGCGCACGCGCGCCGGCCCGGCCAGATCGAGAACCAGTCGCGAGGTGCCGGCGTCGAACTGTCCGTAGCGATAGCTGGCCACCAGGCCGTGCGGGCTGGGCATGGCGCCGGGCATGGCCCAGGCAACCGGCGGCAGGTCGATCACCGCCCTCATCGGCTCGTTGAGGAAGAAGACCCGGTAGTCGGCACGCTGGCTGAGATCGACCGCCACGCGGGTCACCGCGCCGAGCTCCGTCAGGGCAATGCCGGTGACCTGGGTGGCCGCCGCCCGACCCTGCGCCGACGCCCCGGCAGCCCAGGCCAGCACCATGCCTAGCGTAAAGGCTATGGTAGCCAGATAGCGGCTCGTAGCGGGCCACCACATATGGGGTCGAATACGCACCTTGGACGCAAGATATACCGTTCTTATTCAATAACTTCAATGGCAATAGCCGCGCCCGTGCCGGGTCGCCCGAATAAATCATTGTGAATGCTGGCAATGCCCGGCTATTTTGTTGCGCCCTGAACAAACCGCGACCCCTAGGGGATCCCAAGGCAAGCGGTCGGCGCGCCCTGTACGTCGCGCCCCCAAGGGGCACTCACCCCCTCTTCGGAGGACGCACCCGGTATTTCGCGCCATGCACCCGAATTCCCGCACTATTCAGACTCTTGGGACCGGCGTCGCGCGCACCCGGATCGCGGCTGTTGAATTCACGGCCGAGCGCCCTGGCACGCCCTCGCAGCATCTTACGCTAGCGAGCCGCACGCCTCTGGGCCGGGCCCCGCTTATTGGAGATTTGTCGGTATGGCCAAACGCATGCTGGTCGACGCGACGCACCCGGAGGAGACTCGGGTCGTCGTCGTCAGTGGAAACCGGGTAGAAGAGTTCGATTTCGAGACTTCGACCAAGAAGCAGCTCAAAGGCAACATCTATCTGGCCCGTGTGACGCGGGTCGAGCCCTCGCTTCAGGCGGCCTTCGTCGAGTACGGCGGCAACCGCCACGGCTTCCTCGCCTTCGGCGAAATCCATCCGGACTATTACCGGATCCCGGTCGCCGACCGGCAGGCGCTACTGGCCGAGCAGGCGCGCGAGGAAGAGGACGAGGATTTCCATCCCGCTCCGCGCAGCACGCCGCCGGCGGTTCCGGCCCCGGGCGACGCGCCGGCGAGTCTGGCGGACGCGCTCGACGACGGCGCACCCGAAGGTAGCGGCCCCGACACTCCGTCGGAGCCTAGCTCGCTCGCTGCCTCGGCGAACAACATCGAGACGGTGTCAGCCCCGGTCGAGCCCTCGGCCGCTCTGTCGCCCGAACCTGTCGCCGAGATGCAGCCGCCCGCCGCGCCTGCGCCCAACGATATTCCGCCCCCTGCGCCGCCCGCCGAAACTCTGACTACGCCTGTGGAAGGCGCCTACGGGTCCGCCAGCGATCTGCCCGCTTCCGAGCTTCCGACCGCCGAATACGGCACCATAACGCAGCCCGACTCCGCGGTGAGCCCAGGGGAAGCGGCGAGCGGCGAAGCCCCTACCGGAGAAGTCGCCCCGCCCCCGCCGCCCCAGGCGCCGGAATCCATCGGCGGCGACGAGACGGAAGAGGTGGAGCGCCGCCGGCGCCACCGGCCGCAGCGCCACTACAAGATCCAGGAAGTCATCAAGCGCCGGCAGATCCTGCTGATCCAGGTGGTCAAGGAGGAGCGCGGCACCAAAGGCGCGGCCCTGACCACCTATCTCTCCCTGGCCGGCCGCTATTGCGTGCTGATGCCCAATACGGCGCGCGGCGGCGGCATCTCCCGCCGCATCACCAGCGCCCAGGACCGCCGGCGGCTGAAGCAGATCATGGAAGAGCTGCAGGTGCCGGAGGGCATGGCGGTGATCCTGCGCACCGCCGGCATGGAGCGTTCCAACGCCGAGATCAAGCGCGACTACGAGTACCTGATGCGGTTGTGGGATGACATCCGCGAGATGACCCTGCGCTCGGTAGCACCCTGCCTGATCTACGAAGAAGGCAGCCTGGTCAAGCGTGCCATCCGCGACATCTACTCGAGCGACATCGACGAAATTCTGGTCGAAGGCGAGGCCGGTCACGAGTCGGCGCGCTCCTTCATGAACATGCTGATGCCCGACCACGTCGACCGTGTGCGGCGCTACGACGACCCGGCGGTGCCGCTCTTCCAGCGCTTCCAGGTCGAGAGCCAGCTCGACCAGATCCACAATCCGACCGTGCGCCTGCGCTCGGGCGGCTACATCGTCATCAACCAGACCGAGGCGCTGGTTGCCATCGACGTCAACTCCGGCCGCGCCACGCGCGAGCGCCACATCGAGGAGACGGCGTACAAGACCAACATGGAGGCGGCCGAGGAGTTCGCCCGCCAGGTGCGGCTGCGCGACCTCGCCGGCCTGATCGTCATCGACTTCATCGACATGGAGGAGCATCGCAACCAGCACGCGGTCGAACGCCGGGTGAAGGACGCGATGCGCAGCGACCGGGCTCGCATCCAGATCGGCCGCATCTCCGCCTTCGGCCTGCTCGAACTATCGCGCCAGCGGTTGCGGCCGAGCCTGTCGGAGGTCTCGTCGGAAATCTGCGTGCATTGCGGCGGCACGGGCCGCGTCCGCTCCACCGAATCGACCGTTCTCCACGTGCTGCGCGGCATCGAGGAAGAAGGCATGCGCCTGCGCACGGCCGAAGCCCGTGTCGCGGCACCGACCAACGTGGCGCTCTACATGCTCAACCACAAGCGCGAGGCGCTCGAGCGTATCGAGCAGCGCTATGGGCTGCACGTGGTGATCGCTGCCGACGACGCGCTGATCACCCCGGCCTACCGGCTCGACCGCACCAAGCCGCGCGAGGACGCGGCGGCCCTGGCCGCCGCCGGCCGCGCGGCACCGGTG
>VGEI01000457.1 GCA_016869415.1 Alphaproteobacteria bacterium | reverse complement strand
TAGGGCATAAACGAACTAGCGGGAAATTACCCTTTAGATACGCTCTAATTTATGAATCAGATCACTGATATCCTTTGAAAGCGACTTACAAAACTTTAATTTTTTCGCGGTAACAGGATGCGTGAAACCGAGCGAGACGGCATCGAGCGCCTGGCGTGGAAAACGAATAGCTGCCTCGACGACCGGCGGCATAAGGCGGCGCCGGTGTGTGGGGCGGCCGTAGACCGGATCGCCGATCAGAGGATGCCCCGCCGACGCCAGATGGACACGGATTTGGTGCGTGCGGCCGGTGGCGAGACGACACTCGATAAGGCTCGCCTCGCCGCCCGCCAAACTCTTCAGGACGCGATAGTGAGTCAGAGCCGGTTTGCCTCGGCCTTCACCGACGATTGCCATCTTCTTGCGATCATGACGCGAGCGGCCGATGGCGCCGCTGATAGTGCCACTGCGCGGCTGCGGTACGCCCCAAACGACGGCCTGATACAGGCGCTCGACGCTGCGCCCGGAGAATTGCGCGGCCAGCGCATGGTGCGCGGCGTCGTTCTTGGCTGCAACCAGGAGGCCGCTGGTGTCCTTGTCGAGCCGGTGGACGATGCCCGGCCGGGCCACACCGCCGATGCCGGAGAGCCCGGCGCCGCAATGGGCAAGCAGCGCGTTGACCAGGGTACGGTCGGGATTGCCCGGGGCGGGATGTACGACCAGGCCGGCAGGCTTGTCGACCACGATGACGTCGTCATCCTCGTAGAGGATGGTGAGTGGAATGCTCTGCGGTGTCGCTGCTGCTGCCCTGGACGCAGGCAGCGTCAGGACGAAAACCTCGCCTGGTTTGACCCTGCGGGAGGGGTCGGATATCGTCGCGCCGTTGCTGGTGACCCGGCCTTCTTCGATGAGCGCCTTGAGGCGCGAGCGCGACAGCGCGGTGTCTCCTGAGACAAGGGAAGCCGCGAGCGATCGATCGAGCCGCTCGCCTGCGGACGCGGCGTCGGTCGTCACCGTAAGGATCCGTTCTGCCGCCGCTGAGTCCTTGACCTTCATGCTCCGACACTGACCCACAAGATGCAGGCGCTCAAGACAATCGTCATCACTCTCGGCGCGGTCCTGGTGGCTGGCTTCGGCCTGCTGGTCTACGGCCTGACGCAGAACTGGCATCGCGCCACCGAGACGGCGCCGGCCAGCCGGGCGTCGGGCGCGGGTTGGGCCTGGGGCACCGTGCCGATCGGGGCGGCCGGGGAACGGATTGTCGGTGTCACGCCGTCAGGCGATCTTGTGGTCGTGCAACTCGCCAGCGAGCAGGGGGGCAGCCGGCTTGTCGTGGTCGATCCGCGCAGCGGCCGCGTCTTGGGCAGCATCGTCACGGGTGGTCAGCCATGATGATCGTTGCACGCGAGGCACTGCGTCAGGTCGTTGAGGCTGCCGAAGCGGCGTATCCCGCGGAATGCTGCGGGCTGCTGGTTGGCCGCACCCATCCCAACGGGACGATCGAGGTCACACGCGCGCATCCCAGCCCCAATCTCGGCAAGCAGCCCAACCGTTTCGAGATCGATCCGCGGCTCTGGGTCGATCTGTCGCGTGCCTTGGGCCGGGGACCGATGAAGGTCGTCGGGCTCTATCACTCGCACCCTGACGGGCCCGCCCAGCCTTCGGCTATCGATCTCGAAGCCGCCTGGGGAGAGGAACTGGTCTGGCTGATCGTCGGCGTTTCCGGTACCCCGGTCGAGGGTGGTGAGCCCCGCGGCCAGGCGCTGCAGGTCACCGCGCACATCCTGGATCTTGGCGGGCGGCAGTTCCGCGAGCTGCCCCTGCGCACCGCCGACTGGCATGCAGCGCCGGTCAGGGCTCTTCCTGAGGACGGTGAGAGGAAGAAGGACGACGGGGAATGAATTTCTGCAGCGACAACACGGCGGGCGCCCATCCGCGCATCCTGGCGGCGCTGACCGCGGCCAACGCGGGCGCCGCCATGCCCTACGGCAATGACGAGCTTTCCGGACAGGTCGAGAAGCGGATCGCCGAGATATTCGAGCGGGACTGCGCGGTGTTTCTTGTCGGCACCGGCACGGCGGCCAATGTCCTTTGCCTGGCCGCGCTCACGCCGCCCTGGGGCGTGATCTACTGCCACCCGGAATCGCACATCAACATGGATGAGTGCGGCGCGCCGGAGTTCTATACCGGCGGCGCCAAGCTGGTGCCCGTACCCGGAGCGCACGGCAGGATCGCCGCCGCCGATCTCGACGCCGCCATCGGCGGCGCTGGCGTGGTGCATCACGCGCAGCCGTCAGCCGTCAGCCTGACCCAGGCGAGCGAGGCGGGAACGGCCTACACGCCCTCGGAGATCGGCGCCGTCAGCGAGGTGGCGCGACGGCACGGGCTCGGCCTGCATGTCGACGGCGCGCGTTTCGCCAACGCGCTGGTCCATATCGGCTGCAGTCCGGCGGAGCTGACCTGGAAGTCCGGCGTCGATGCGCTGAGCTTCGGCGCCACCAAGAACGGCGCCATGGCCGCCGAGGCGGTCGTGGTGTTCGACAAGGCCAGGGCGGCTTCGCTAGGCTTCCGGCGCAAGCGCGGCGGCCAGCTCTGGTCGAAGATGCGCTTCCTCGCCGCGCAGTTCGATGCCTACCTGGAGGACGATCTGTGGCTGGCCAACGCGCGTCACGCCAACGCCATGGCGGCCGAGCTGGCGCGCGGCCTCAAGGCGATCCCGGCAGCCCGCATCGAGCACCCGGTGGAGGCCAATGAGATCTTCGTCACGCTGCCCGAGGCCGTGATCCGCGGCCTGGAGGCGGATGGGTTCCGCTTCTATCGCTGGATGGACGACAGCAGCTCGATGCTGCGGCTGGTCACCAGCTTCAACACCGAGCCGGCGAGCGTCAGCCAGTTCATCGCCAGCGCCCGGCGCCACGCCGGAGCGACAGCCTCCGCCGCGCAGTAAAACAGCGCGGAAAAGGCGGCTAATCGCGATTTCCACGCCGCTTGATCCCGCCCCGGCGTTCCGCTATTGAAGCCGCTCCAGCGTCAAGGTCCCCTTCGTCTAGTGGCCCAGGACACCGCCCTCTCACGGCGGTAACAGGGGTTCGAATCCCCT
>VGEI01000456.1 GCA_016869415.1 Alphaproteobacteria bacterium | reverse complement strand
CAAGGCCGCCGGCCCCGGGAATCCCGTGGTCTATGTCGGCGCCAAGACCGGCCGCGACGGCATCCATGGCGCCACCATGGCCTCGGCCGAGTTCAACGAGGACGCCGAGGAGAAGCGCCCGACCGTACAGGTCGGCGATCCGTTCACCGAAAAACTGCTGATCGAGGCCTGCCTCGAGCTGATGGCCACCGACGCCATCGTCTGCATTCAGGACATGGGAGCAGCCGGCCTCACTTCCTCCTCCGTTGAGATGGCCGGCAAGGGCGGGCTGGGCATCGAGCTCGATCTCGACAAGGTGCCGATGCGCGAGAGCGGCATGAGCGCCTACGAGATCATGCTGTCGGAGAGCCAGGAACGCATGCTCATGGTGCTCAAGCCCGAGCGCCAGCAGATGGCGCAGAAGATCTTCGAGAAGTACGAGCTCGACTGCGTGACCATCGGCAGGCTGACCACGACCGGCAATCTGGTGCTCAAGCGTCACGGCAAGGTCGAAGCCGACATGCCGGTGCAGCCGATCTCGGAGCAGGCCCCGCAGTACGAGCGGCCGTGGACCGAGACGCCGAAGAAGCCGGTCATCGCCGCCGAGGACGTGCCCGCGCACGATCCCGCCAAGGCGCTCAAGGCCCTGATGGCCTCGCCCGACCTCGCCAGCCGGCGCTGGATCTGGGAGCAGTACGACCACCTGGTGCGCGGTCACACGGTGCAGCGGCCGGGCGGCGATGCCGCAATCGTGCGCCTGCCGGATTCGAGCAAGGGGCTGGCCATGGTGGTCGACTGCACGCCGCGCTACTGCGCCGCCGATCCCGAGACCGGGGGCATGCAGGCAGTGGTCGAGACCTATCGCAACCTCTCCGCCGTGGGCGCGCGGCCGATCGCCATCACCGACAACATGAATTTCGGCAATCCCGAGCGGCCCGAGATCATGGGTCAGTTCGTCGGCTGCATCAACGGCATGCGGCTCGCTTGCGAGGCGCTTGAATACCCGGTCGTCTCGGGCAATGTCTCGCTCTACAACGAGACCAACGGCCAGGCGATCCTGCCCGCCCCGGTGATCGGCGGAGTGGGGCTGATCGAGGATGTCGACCAGACCGTCGACCTCGCCTTCAAGAATGAAGGCGAGATGATCGTCTGTATCGGTGAGACTCCCGGCTGGCTTGGCCAGTCGCTTTATCTCCGCGAGCTGTGCGGTCGCGAGGACGGCGCCCCGCCACCCATCGAGATCGGCACCGAGAAGCGCCACGGCGGGCTGGTGCGCGCCCTGATCGAGGGCGGCATGATCAGCGCCTGCCACGATGTCTCCGATGGTGGCCTGCTCTGTGCGCTTGCCGAGATGGCCCTGGCCGGCAACCGCGGCTTCGATCTGACCTCGCCCAAGGAAGATGACTCCCCGCCCCAGCACGCCTGGCTGTTCGGCGAGGACCAGGGCCGCTACATCGTCACGGCAGCCGACGGCAAGGCGGTACTCCAGACCGCTCACCGGGTCGGTGTCTGGGCCTTCGAGATCGGCCGGACCCGCAGCGATGGCGGTTTGACACTCGATGGTCGGACACTTATATCGGTCAAAGACCTGCGCGCCGCACACGAAGGCTGGCTGCCGACGTATATGGCGCAGGAAAGCTGAGACCGCACAGCAATTGGGGTTAATGCGATGCCGATGCCGGCGGCGGAGATCGAACGACTGATCCGCGAGGCGCTGCCCGACGCGGCGGTGACGATCGACGACCTGCGCGGCGACGGCGACCACTATGCCGCGCATGTCGTATCGGCCTCGTTCAAGGGCAAGACGCGCGTGCAACAGCACCAGATGGTTTATCAGGCCCTCAAGGGCCGCATGGGCAACGAGCTGCATGCCATGGCGCTGCAGACTTCCGCCCCGGAGTAAGGAGAAGACTCAATGGACGCCACGGTCAGCGAACGCATCAAGGACGACATCTCGTCCAACGACGTCGTGCTCTACATGAAGGGCTCGCCCGTTTTCCCGCAATGCGGCTTCTCGGCCGCTGTCGTGCAGGTGCTCACCCATATCGGGGTGAAGTTCAAGGGCATCGACATCCTGCAGGACCCCAGCCTGCGCCAGGGGATCAAGGAGTTCTCCAACTGGCCGACCATCCCGCAGCTCTACATCAAGGGTGAGTTTGTCGGCGGCTGCGACATCGTGCGCGAGATGTTCGACAGCGGCGAACTGCAGCAGCTGCTCTCCGACAAAGGTGTGGCAGTCAAAGCCGCCTGAATCGGCCGATTCGCGATACAGAACGGGCGGGCCTGCTGGCCCGCCCTTTTTTTCGGCTCGGCTAAATATTTATTAATTCTAATAGAATGCATTACTATGTGATATTAATAAAGACATTTGTTTATAACGTTTCAATGACCCTAATTCAGCGGGCTTGACCAAGCTTTAGTTGCATTTGTTGCGCCTCAACAGCTATTATTGGCCGAAATTTGCACACGTGTTCAATCATCCAGCCGCGGTAAGGAGCCAATCTTGAAGAGAGCGAAAATGCGGAAACGGGGTCGGCGCCAGCTCGACCGGGCCCTCGATCAGCGTATCGGCGCGCTCCTTAAGCAGAGACGTATCCAGCTCGGATGGTCGCAGCAGGGCCTCGGTTCCAGGCTCGGGCTCACCTTCCAGCAGGTCCAGAAATATGAGAAAGGCGACAACCAGCTGAGCGTTGCGCGCCTGCTGCAGGTCTGCGGCACGCTGGAGGTGGGGATCGGCTATTTCCTGGACGCCAACGCGACGCCACTGGAGGCCGCCCGCATCGACCACGAGACGACGCGGGTCATCACCCGGATCAAGAACGATCGCGTGAAGTCGGCGATACTCCGCTTGGCGCGTGAGTGCGCCTGAGCGAGCGCAGCGCCGGATAGACCACGCCAGCGATGGGCTGAAGAAGGGCGGGCCATGATCCCGCCCTTCTGCTTTGTGCGGTTTGACGCACGCGCTGCGGCGGGCGCAGACTGGATCTCAGTCCCATGAAAGAGAGTGGACCGGCCCCCCGTGGAGGAAACGCCATGCCGACTAGCTTACGCCCGTACTTCGTTCTTCCCGTTCTTACGGCCCTCACTGCCATTATGGGAGCGGCCCT
>VGEI01000455.1 GCA_016869415.1 Alphaproteobacteria bacterium | reverse complement strand
GTCGCACGCCGGCAAGTTCAGTAAGACGCTCGCCGAATTGCCGAAGTAACGACTTAACCGCGGAGTTCGCGGGGTTTTCGCGCAGGGCGCTGATTTCTCAGCGTCCTCGGCACCTCTCTGCGGCCTCTGCGGTAAGTCTCCTTGCACGAGATATAGACATGCGCGAAGGCAGCCTCGACGCGCCGACCCGGCACGCCATCGACTGGCAAAACCCGGACTTCTGGGACGAAAAGAAGCTCGACGCCGAGTTGCGCCGAGTCTTCGACATCTGTCACGGCTGCCGCCGCTGCTTCAACCTCTGCGATTCGTTTCCGCGGCTGTTCGATCTCGTCGACGCAACACCCAACGGGTTGGTTGAGGAGGTCGCCAGCGAGTCATTCAAGCCGGTCGTCGACGCCTGCACGCTCTGCGACATGTGCTTCATGACCAAGTGCCCCTACGTGCCGCCGCATGAATTCAATCTCGACTTCCCGCATCTCATGCTGCGCGCCCGCGCGATCGACGCGCGCAACGGCAAGGTTACCTGGACCGAGCGCCAGATCACCGAGACGGATCGCAACGGCAAGCTCATCGGGATGGCCGCACCCCTGGCCAACTGGGCCAACGACACGTCGAATCGCGCAACCCGCCCGGTGCTTGAGGCGGTGACGGGAGTGCATCGCGAGGCGAAACTGCCGAAGTTCCACGGCAAGACATTTGCCGTGCGGTCCCGCCAGAATCCTCCGGCCCTCAATGCAGAAGGCCCGGCCAAGGGCCGCAAGGCGGCCCTCTACGCCACCTGCTTCGTCAATTACAACAATCCCGGTATCGGCGAGGCGGCCCAAGCAGTGCTGGCCCGCAACGGCGTCGAAACCAGGGTGGTCTATCCGCGTTGCTGCGGCATGCCGCAGATCGAGCACGGCGAGATCGCGCGGGTTGCCGAGGCCGCCAAGGCGGTGGCGGCTGAATTCTCTCCCCTGATCGACGAGGGTTACGATATCGTGGCGCTCGTCCCGTCCTGCGCCTTGATGCTTAAGTTCGAGTGGCCGCTGATCCTTCCAGGCGATCCGCTGGTGAAAAAGCTGGCAGCGGCGACGTTCGACATCAGCGAATATGTGGTCGATATAGCCAAGCGTCATGGCCTCGCGTCAGGCCTGCAGCCATTGGCCGAAGGCGTGTCGGTGCATCTTGCCTGCCATGCGCGCGCCCAGAACATGGGACCCAAGGCTGCGGACATGCTGCGGCTGATTCCCGAAAGCGATGTCGCGGTGATCGAGCGCTGCTCGGGCCATGGCGGCTCCTGGGGCATCATGAAGCAGAATTTCGAAATCGCCCTGAAGGTCGGCAAGCCGGTGGCGCGTACCGCGACAAAAAACGCCAAGGCGCATGTCGCCTCGGAGTGCCCCTTGGCGGGTGAGCACATCGTCCAGGGCATGCAGCGGCTAGGCGAAGGCGAGACCCCGCCGCCCCAGCACGCCTGGCATCCGATCGAGCTGTTTGCCCAGGCCTACGGCCTGACTCGGAGATGAGCGCCATGGCGGACAAACGCGCGATCGAACGAGCCGATATCCTGCCGCCGAGTGCCTATAGCGCCGAGCGCAGGGCGCTGCGCGAGAAGGTAATCGCGGTCAAGCGCAACCGGCGCATGGAAGTCGGCCCGTTCGCCACTTTTTATTTCGAGAACTACGAAACGATGTGGCATCAGGTGCACGAGATGCTGCACATCGAGAAGGGCGGCGACGCCCAGATCGAGGACGAGCTCCGGGCCTACAATCCGCTCATCCCGCAGGGGCGCGAATGGGTGGCGACGGTGATGCTCGAGATCGAGGACCCGGTGCGCCGCGCCTCGACGCTGCAGCGCCTCGGCGGCATCGAGAACCATATGTTCCTCACGGTAGCCGGCGGTATGGTCCGCGGGGTGCCGGAGAGCGACGTCGAGCGCACCAAGGCCGACGGCAAGACGTCCTCGGTGCATTTCGTGCGCTTCCCCTTGAGCGACGGAGGGGCCGAGGCGGCGCGGCGGCCCGGCGCGCAGATCATCGCCGGCTTCGACCATCCCGAGTACGCACACATGGCGGTGATGCCGGATGCCGTGCGTCGCGCCCTGGTGAGCGATCTCGACTAATCAGATCCGCGCCAAGCGCGGCAGGTTCCGTGTGACGGCGTCGCCAAGGCAGGCAAGTCCCCGCCGCACCTTACGGCCGTGCCGTTCGTCGAGCAGCATGTAGGCCGCAAGCCCGGCGGTCAGCGCCACAGCGGGGTGCAACATCAGGGCGCGTGCCGCCAGACCCACCCCCAGTGCACGCAGGCCGGCCGCGATCTGTGGACTCTCCGCCTTGCCGTTCCGGCACCAGCGCACGAAATGCTCGCAATTGTCCGTCAGCAGGTCGTAGCGGTCCTCGCCCAGGCGCGAGACGGCACGGGCCAGGATCGTCGACGCGGGAAAGTCCCCCGGCTGCCGCTGGCAGACCCGGATCTTGGCGCCAGCGCCAAAGGTCTGGAGGGATTCGAGCCGCACCGGACTGAAATCCTTGTGCACCACCCAGCCATCGCCGGCATAGATGCCGTGGTGGGTGTAAACGCGGCGGGAAACGACCAGATGATCCCCGGGCTGATAACCTGCGCTCATGCGCATAAGCTGACGGCCAAGCATGGCTTTTTCGGGGCTATTTCACCGTCTCGTTGCCGTAGACGCCCCAGAAATCGCCGCGCATCAGCCAGCCTTTAAGGCCGTTGGCATCAAGCCGGCACCACTGATCCTTGCATTCGACGATCTGTGCCACGACCCCGGGTTCCAGGCGCGCCACGGCGGGGGAATTCGGCTCTGGCTGGCGGCGGATGATCCGGACATCGCCGGTTACGATGGCGTAGCGCCGGCCGGACAGCATGCTCTGGTGGACCCAACCCTCGGTCCCCTGCCAGTCGCGGATCTTGCGCCAGTTCTCGAACTCCGCCAGGACCTCGACCGGCATGTAGCGGCGCTGCAGCACCCATTCGACGGGGTAGCGCACGCCGGGGCCGGTGCGCAGATTCACCTCGTCCGAGCGCAGGCTGACGAAACGCGGGAGATTGATGCCGGGTGGCGGCTGCGCGGGGCTCTGGGCGGCG
>VGEI01000454.1 GCA_016869415.1 Alphaproteobacteria bacterium | reverse complement strand
TGCCCTATGGATTGGGCATCAAGCTTGAGTTCCGAGAAGGTGAAGGCCCTGTCCTGGAACCTGTCCGCACGGCGCACGATGTCCTGCGGCTCCAAGGGATGGCAGACCGTTTTCTAACTAGCGTGGCACCTGTATTCGAGACGGTGCGAGGGGTTGCCAAGGGGTTGCCTCTCGATACAGCTCTTATCGGCTTTGCCGGAGCACCCTGGACTGTCGCCTGCTACATGATCGAAGGCCGCGGCAGCCGTGATTTCGCGATAGCCCGTCGTTTCGCATTGGCTGAGCCGGTTCTCTTTCGAAATCTGATCGATCTACTCATTGAGACCACCAGCCGATACCTGAATGCTCAGATCGAGGCCGGTGCCGAAGCCGTCCAACTCTTCGACACTTGGGCTGGGGTTCTACCCTCGGGCGAGTTCAGACGCTGGGCGGTCGAGCCAGTCCGCGAGATCGTTGACCGGGTACGGGCTCGCCATCCGGCTGTACCAATCATCGCCTTCCCCAAGGGTGCCGGCGTCCACTACGCCGACTATGCGGCGCAAACCGGCGTTGAATGTGTCGGTCTCGACGCCGCGGTTCCACCGGATTGGGCAGCACAGGTTATGCAGCCGATTTCGGCCGTCCAGGGAAACCTCGACCCACTTCTCTTAGTTATCGGCGGCAAACCGATGGAGGCCGCTGCCCTGGAGATCCTCAATTCCCTTGGCCGTGGTCCATTTGTCTTTAATCTCGGTCATGGCATCGTTCCCGAAACTCCACCGGAGAACGTGGCACGTCTGGCTGCGCTGATCCGCGCTTGGCATCATCGACCGGCATGACTCGACTGGCTGTCGTGCTGTTCAACCTTGGCGGCCCTGACCGGCCCGAGGCCGTGCAATCCTTCCTGTTCAATCTGTTCAACGATAAAGCGATCATCGGCCTGCCGCAGCCGCTACGCTGGCTGCTGGCATCGTTCATTGCCCGGCGGCGTGCCCCTACGGCACGCGAGATCTACCGGCCACTGGGCGGCGGGTCGCCTTTGCTGACCAACACTCAGGCTCAGGCCAGGGCGCTTGAGCAGGCTCTCGGCGATCTCGGTGCGGTGAAGGTCTTTGTTGCCATGCGTTACTGGCATCCGTTCAGTAGCGAGACGGCGGTGGCGGTCAAGGAATTCGGAGCCGACGAAATCGTGCTGCTGCCACTCTATCCGCAGTACTCCACGACCACCACCGCGTCTTCGCTTGCCGAGTGGCAGAGACAAGCCCAGAGGGTCAGCTTGACAGTGCCGGTGCGCAGCGTGTGTTGCTATCCCTCGGAAACCGGATTTATCGAAGCTACAGCCGCGCTGATCCGGCCAGCTTATGAGCGGGCGTTGGCTGGCGGGCGCCCGCGCCTTCTGTTCACCGCTCATGGATTGCCGCAGCGCGTGGTTGACCGCGGCGATCCCTACCAAGCGCATGTCGAAGCGACCGCGGCGGCGATTGTGGTCCGGCTGGGGATCGCGGGTCTCGATTCCGTCATCTCCTACCAGAGCCGCGTCGGCCCCCTGGAGTGGCTCAAGCCGTACACCGAGGACGAGTTGCGTCGGGCCGGCGCCGACAGGGTTCCGTTGGTCGTGGCGCCGATCGCCTTCGTCTCGGAGCACTCGGAGACACTTGTCGAACTCGATATCACTTATCGCGACGAAGCTATGAAACTCGGCGTGCCACACTACGAACGTGTACCGACCGTCGGGATCGATCCGGCATTCATCGAAGGCTTGGCGGGCCTGGTGCGTGGGGCTCGACAGCGGCCAGCACGTATCGCTGCGGCCGGGGGTAGCCGGGTCTGTGCGCCAGGATTCACCTGTTGTGCGATGACCGGGGTATGAGCGAGTTCATTGCCGTTTGGTACGACTGGATCAAAGCGCTGCACGTCATCGCTGTGATCGCCTGGATGGCCGGGCTGCTCTACCTGCCACGTCTCTTTGTTTATCACTGTGCTGCGGCACCGGGTTCTGAGCTATCCGAGACGCTCAAGAACATGGAGCGGCGCCTGCTGCGCGCCATCATGAACCCGGCGCAAGGCGCGGTGTTCCTGTTCGGCGGCATGCTGGCCTGGGTCCAGGATTGGAGCCAAGGCTGGCTGATCGTGAAACTGCTGCTCGTCGCCGGACTCGTGTTGGTCCATCACTTGTTGGCGCTGTGGCGTAAGGATTTCGCGGTAGACCGCAACATCCGCCCGGCACGTTTCTACCGGTTGTGGAATGAGGTGCCGACAGCGCTGATGGTCGGCATCGTCATCCTGGTGATTGTTCGGCCCTTCTGAGATGTGACCGTAGCGCTCGGGTCGAAATCGTGATGCTGCGGATAGCGCTCTCACCGTGCCTTGCGGGTGCCCGATTGGGCATTCAGGTGATCTCCCGCGCCGCCGCTTCCTGTGGCTCGACGGCAGCAGTAAGCCACGGTTCCAGAGGGGGTGTTGACGAGGCCGTACCCTTGGATTAAGTGTCTAGACCAGATCGCCCCTCAGGGCGGTCTTGGCTGCCGGGCCCTCCGGCCGCCCTCCGCCAAATCCG
This sequence comes from Alphaproteobacteria bacterium, assembly GCA_016869415.1. Classification (GTDB taxonomy): domain Bacteria; phylum Pseudomonadota; class Alphaproteobacteria; order CACIAM-22H2; family CACIAM-22H2; genus VGEI01. The sequence continues at coordinate 553 of VGEI01000454.1, read as the reverse complement.
AAAAACCGCCTCTTGCCGGATCAGTTCGGGGACAGCCCTGTTCGGGGCTTGGCGGATCGTAAATCCCATTGCGCCGCGGGCTCCTCCCGCCGGTTGCCCAATCCTCCCAAAGCACCGAAACCCCATGCATCTCCAAGACCTGAAGCAGAAGAACCCGCCCGACCTACTCAAATATGCCGAGGAGCTGCAGATCGAGAATGCCTCGGCGCTGCGTCGCCAGGACATGATCTTTGCCATTCTCAAGCGCCTGGCGGACAATGACGTCGCGATTTATGGCACCGGTGTGCTGGAAATCCTGGGCGACGGGTTCGGCTTTCTGCGCAGTCCTGAAGCCAACTATCTGCCGGGGCCGGACGATCTCTACGTCAGCCCGCAGATCATGCGCCGCTTCGGCTTGCGCACCGGCGACACGGTGGAAGGTCAGATCCGCGCGCCCAAGGATGGCGAGCGCTACTTCGCCCTGACCAATGTCAAGACCATCAATTTCGATGAGCCGGAGACAGCGCGCCACCGCATCAACTTCGACAACCTGACACCGCTCTATCCAGAAGCG
>VGEI01000453.1 GCA_016869415.1 Alphaproteobacteria bacterium | reverse complement strand
CCACCGAGCCGGTGGATCAGGCCGGCAACGACGAACGAACCGCCAATGAGCAGTGCGAGCCGCAGCATGAGCTCGGCCACGCTGACATCGAGCTCGACGCCGACCAGGGCCAGAGCGAGCGGCGGTTGGACCAGCGGCTGCAGCAGCGAAGTCGCCACCATGACAACCAGCGCCAGCGGCCCGTCGAGCCCCATCATCAGCGCGAAGGCCGGCACGGAGATGAGGACGGGCGACGACGCGGCCAGGAGCAGGGGTCCCCTGAGGATTTCTGGCGGCTCGATGACCGCCATCGCCGCCCACATGACCAAGGGTGCGCCGACCAGCAGCCAGACTACGACGATCAGCGGATGCAGGGGCGAGCGCAGGCGCTGGAAGACCTGACCCCAGTCGAGACGCACGACGGTCGAGATCAGCAGCACCGCGACGGCCGGAGTGACCAGCGGCTTGAACAGCGCCGCGAGCGGCTGTACGAGGACGCCGATAGCGAGGCCGACGATCAGCAGCACGCCGCCGTGCCGCTCCAGCCATTCGAAACTGCGGATGATCACGCCTGTTGTCCCGACACGGCGCGCAGCCTAACACGCGCGCCATGGCGTGCGTCAGGCGGAGAACAGGTTCAGAGCGACGATTTCAGCTTCAGGTGATCGAGCCGGTTCATCGACTTGACGGGGATACGCCGCGTCTCGCTACCCTGCAGGATGTCGAGCGGGATGTCGGTGCCCGCCGGGCCGACCGCCCAGACCTTGCGATAGAAGTCGGCCATCCCGCTGGGCGCCGCACCGCGGACGCCGACGATGACGTCGCCGGGCCGGATGCCGGCCTTCTCGCCCGGCCCGCCCGGCGTCACCCGGGTGACGAACAGGCGGCCGCGCGCCTCGTCGGTGGTGATGCCGAGCCAAGGTCTCGCCGGCCCCGACACCCGGCCGTCGGCGATCAGGTCGCCGAGTATGGGCGGCAGCCGGTCGATGGGTACGAACATGTTGCCGGGGAAATGCACAGCCTTGCCCGTGGCATCGCCGACCACCAGCGAGCCGACGCCGACCAGTTTGCCCTCGCGGCTGATCAGGGCGGCCCCGCTCCACGCGGGGTGCGGCGGCGCGGTGAAGATCGCCTCGTCGAGCAGGTATTCCCAGTTGCCGGCGAACTCGCGTTTGGCGACGACGAAGGCCGGCGCTGCCATCTCCGCGCCGCCGAAGCTGGCGATGAGAACGGGGTCGCGGTCGTTGAGGTCCGCCGACTTGCCGAATTGCAGCGGCCGCACCTTGAGCGGCTCGTTGGTGCGCAACAGGCCGAACCCGGTCTCATGATCGTAGCCGACGACCTGGGCCGGCACGGTACGGCCGCCGCTGCTCACCTCGGCCGCATAGGCCTCGACCATCAGATAGCCGATGGTCAGCACCAGGCCGTTCTGATCGATGACGATGCCGGAGCCGGAGCGTTCCTTGCCCAGACCCTGCACCGTCCGGCCTTCCGGGGCGATATAGGTCTTGATCTGTACGACCGCGGAGAGGAGCTCGTCGAGCGACGGCGACTGCGCCGCCGCCGGGCCGGCGAGCAGCGCCCAGAGGGCGGCAATGGGAAAGGCGAGAGGCTTGAGCAGGGAGTCGACGCGATGACCGTTCTTCATCAGACGCTCCGTCAGCGGGGAGCCGCACTCTAGCACGCCGGGCCGAGTCGCCGGCGCCATGTCGGCATGTCACCTATATATACAGCGCGGCAACGGCCTGCATTCCACCAATCGGTATGGGGCCGTCAGGACATCCAGTCCGGTGGCGGAATGTGCTTGTAGGCTTCGCGCAAGGCGGTCGACCATTGCTCACGCAGGCCCCTGAAATAGGGATCATCCTCGGTGATGCGCCGCCGCAGCTCGACCTTGAGCCCGTCACGGCGGTAGACCGCCAGGTCGATGGGCAGCCCGACCGTCAGATTGGAGCGCAGGGTCGAGTCCATGGAGACAAGTGCGAGCTTGACCGCATCGCCGAGCTCGATGTCGTGGCGGGCGGCGCGGTCGAGGATGGGCTTGCCGTACTTGTGCTCGCCGATCTGCAGGAAGGGCGTGTCGTCCGTCGCTTCGATGAAGTTGCCGGCCGAGTAGACCTGGAAGAGCCGCAGCTCGCGCCCCTTGATCTGGCCGCCGAGCAGCATCGCCACCTCGAACCCGACGCTCTGCGCCTTCATCGCCTCGCCATCCGTGGTGTAGACCCGGCGGATGGCCTCACCGACCAGCTGGGCGGCGCGGAACATGCTCGGTACCGTATAGAGGCTTTCGACCTTGCCGCTGCTGGAACTTTCGAAGCCGTCGCTGACCAGGTTGAACACTGACTGGGTGATGGCGAGGTTCCCCGAGGCGGCCAGCATGATCACCCGCTCGCCGGTGGCTTCGAACAGGTGCAGCTTGCCGAAGGTGGCGATGTTGTCGACACCGGCGTTGGTCCGCGTATCGGCCAGCATCACCAGCCCGGATTTGAGACGCAGGCCAACGCAATAGGTCATCGGGAATCCATTCGCGAAAAAGGACGAACTATTGTTGCGCCTGGGCAGGCTGCACGTCCACCGCCACGGCAAGTATCTCGCCGGCTTCGCCGCGCCGGATGCCGCGTACCGGGGCGGCCTCGTGGTAATCGAGGCCGATGGCCACCCGCACGTAGTTCTCGGTCGGGCAGATATTGTTAGCGGCGTCGAAGCCGATCCAGCCGAAGCCCGCGACATGGGCCTCGGCCCAGGCGTGGCTGGCGGTCGCCGTTCCGCCGCCCTGCATCAGGTAGCCGCTAACATAGCGTGCCGGCATGCCGAGGAGACGGGCGGCGGCGGCGAAGACATGGGCGTGGTCCTGGCAGACCCCGCTACCCTTGGCCAGCGCTTCGGCCGCGGTGGTCATCACCGTAGTGGCGCCCAGCACGTAGTCGACGCGCGAGCGCACAAGCTCCATCAGCCGGTGCAGCCGGACGATTGGGTCGGTGAAGAACTCAACCTCGGCGGCGAGGCCACTCAGCGCTGCGTTAGGTGCGGTGGGCGGTGTACTACGCAGCCAGTAGAGCGGCGGCAGGCGCTCGATGGCCTCGCGCAGCACGCCCTGGGTGTCAACAGTGTCGACCCCGCCCTCGGCGACAATGG
>VGEI01000452.1 GCA_016869415.1 Alphaproteobacteria bacterium | reverse complement strand
CGAAGCTGATCACCGCCTCGTTGCCGCTGCTGATCAGGTGGCTGAAGCCGAAGCCAGCGCGGTTGACCATGGCAAAGAGCGAGGTGCCGAGGCCGCCGCTCTGGCTGACCATGGAGACCATGCCTGGCTTAAGCGTCTCGAACTCGCTGAGCGCGGTAGCAAAAGTCAATGTCACGGGTGCTGCGCAATTGATGATGCCGGCACAATTCGGGCCGCAAAGCTGGAAGCCGCTCTTTCGGCAGAGCTCGACGATCTTGGTCTGAAGGACGGCGCCCTCGCCACCTGCCTCACCCAACCCGCCTGTATAGGCGACACCGGCTCGCACACCGGCCTCGATGCACTCCTTGATGGCGTCGTAGAGGCCCTCCGCGGGAATGGCGAAGACCGCCGCTTCGGGCACTTGCGGCAGGTCGCGCACATGCGCGTAGCTCTTCAGCCCGGCGACGGGCTCAAGACTGCGGTTGATCGGGTAGATCGTCCCCGTAAAGCCGAACTTGAGCAGCCGGCGCACCGTGTCACCGCCGAAATTGCCGGGGCGGTCAGAGGCACCCACCACAGCAACGGATCTCGGCGAAAGAAGAGTCGAGAGGTCGGCGAACTCCGTGGCCATGATGCTCAGAACCCGAGTTGCTGAAGCCAGGGAAGAGCCGCATAGGGCAGCGGCACCCGCAGGATCTCCTCGAACAGGTAATGCACGCCGAAGCTTCCCAGGACGGCAATAACGATCTTGGCAACCGCATGCTTCCGATCGATGACGAAAAACAGGAAGAGCAGCAGGCCCAGCATCGCCAGATTGAAGCCCAGCGGCCGCAACAGCGCTGCGAAGGCGGACATCGCCGCAACAACGACGATGAGGCCCAGCAGCTGCGGCCGCTCAGGCACGAAATCTGTCGGCATCGGCGGGACCGGCCGCCAAGTAGCCTGAACCAGCCAGATCAGGCTGAGCAGCGTGATCCCCAGGCCGATCCAGAACGGAAAGAAGCCCGGACCTGGTCCGTAGAGGCCCTCGATCTTCAGACGGTAACCATGCCAGGCGACGAACAGGCCGATCGCGGTGCCGACTAGGGCCGATCCTTGGTAAATCCGTTTCACCGCCACGATCCCTGCCCAATTATTTCCGTCGTCACCGGACCGCGACCTTGATATAGATTTTGGAACGATTCAATCCCTTATGGGAAAATTCGCCTGCCGGCTGGGTTTCAGCCGGTTTTACGGAGGAATGCGGATGCTTGGCGGCTATATCAGCGATCTCGAGAAAGGCGACGTGTTCAAGCCCGTGGAGTACGTGATCACGCCCTTCATGTGCAGCGAGTATGCCCATGGCTGCGAGGAACAGAGCGAGTACTTCCACTCGGCCCATAATTCTGCTGGGCGGCAGATCCGCCCGCCGACCATGATCCATGTCGACAAGATGCGGATTCTGGAAGCGAATTGTACGAAGGAGCAGCGGGTCAGCGGCATGAAGGGGCCCGACGCGCGCATCCATTTCGAGTACCACGCCAAGCATCATAGCCCGGCCTACGTCGGTGAAAAAATCGTCGTCTCCGGTCATATCGTCGACAAGTACATGAAGCGAGGCCGCCCCTACCTGCACTACTACCTCGAAGTGAAGACCTCGGACGGCAGGCTGGTGACCACCTACAACGATCTCACCGTGCTGCGCTACAAGCAGGAGGGCGTGGCATGAGCAAGCCCGTCTACAAGGTCGGCGACGAGATTCGCGGCCCAGTCCGCGGCATCACCACCACCCGCATCGAATGGTATGACAGCGCCATGCTTTCGGCCGCGACCAACGAGTTGCGCCAGGTCGGCTCCAACATCCATACTGACGAGGCCTTCGCCAAGAGCGAGGGCTTCAGCGGTGTCAACGCCGACGGCATGATCATGACCAACTGGTGCTCGGAAATGCTGGTCAAAGCCTTCGGCATCCACTACCTGGAGCGCGGGTCGCTGCGGAACAAGTACATCAAGCCGACGAATCTCGGTGTTGAGCTGCACGTCCGCGGCCGTATCAAGGAAGCAGCCACGGGGCCGAAGGGTGGCACGCTCTATACGCTCGACGTCTGGTGCGAGGACCAGAAGGGCACCAAGCTGGTCGACGGCGATGCCACGGTGGAGGTGGTCTAGGTGCGGGCAGTGTCGAAGCGCTGCCGCCCTCAATCCTTCATCAGCAGATTGGCAAGGCTCGAAGTGTCCCATCGCCCGCCGCCGCGGGCCTGCACCTGGGCATAGAACTGGTCGATCAGCGCCGTGATCGGCAGCCGTGCCTTGTTGTTCTTGCTCTCGGCAATGCAGATCCCGAGATCCTTGCGCATCCAGTCGACGGCGAAGCCAAATTCGAACTTGCCCTCGGCCATGGTCTTCCAGCGGTTGTCCATCTGCCACGACTGTGCGGCACCCTTGGAGATGGTGGCCAGCACCTTGTCGGTGTCGAGCCCGGCGCGCTTGGCGAAGTTGACGCCTTCGGCGAGGCCCTGGACAAGCCCGGCGATACAGATCTGGTTGACCATCTTGGTCAGCTGGCCGGCACCCGCAGGGCCCATGTGCGTGATGGCCTTGGCGTAGGTCTTGGCCACCGGCTCGGCCTTGGCGAAAGTCGCGGCCTCGCCGCCCACCATGATGGTGAGCTGGCCGTTCTCCGCCCCAGCCTGTCCGCCGGAGACCGGCGCGTCGAGGCAGCCAAAGCCGCGTTTCTTTGCTTCCGCCTCCAGCTCACGCGCCACATTGGCAGACGCCGTCGTGTGGTCGCAGAAGAGGGCGCCCTTGCTCATCCCAGAGAAGGCGCCGGTCTCGCCATAGACGATTGAGCGCAGGTCATCGTCGTTGCCCACACAAGAGAAGACGATCTCCTGCCCGCGCGCCGCCTCGACCGGCGTCGCCGCCTTCTTGCCCTTGTGCTTGGCGACCCACTCGTCAGCCTTCTTGGCCGAGCGGTTGTAGACCGTGACCTCATGCCCGGCCTTGACCAGATGCCCGGCCATCGGGAAACCCATCACTCCGAGACCGAGAAACGCCACTTTAGCCATGATCGCCTGCTCCCTGGAACCTAGCTGGAGGAATTCGCGGCGGATCATAGCGATGGCTGCTACGCACCTCAACCAGCCGAAGCCTGTTCCCGTTGCACGGA
>VGEI01000451.1 GCA_016869415.1 Alphaproteobacteria bacterium | reverse complement strand
GTCGCCCGGCAGTTCCGCGACGCTGTGCTGGCCCTGGCCGAACGCCTGCCCTTCGCCCGGCGCCTGATCAACAGCGGAAGGCTGTCGGTGGCGAGCGTGCTCGAGAACTCGCCGCTGAGCACGCCCGACCGCGACCCCTTCCCTGCAGCGATGCGGCCAGGCTCAACCGCTGCCGACGCGCCGCTCCGCGCTGCCGGCAGGGATTGCTGGCTGCTGGAACAGTTGCGCGGTGGCTTCACCGGACTCTATTTCGGCGAGACGGACGTCGCGGCCTGCGTCCCCGTGATCCGTATCGGCCGCGGTGCCTTCGAGGATCGCGACGGGCTGGCCTTGCAGCGCTACGATGGGCGGCCGGGCACCTTCTACCTGTTCCGCCCGGACCAGCATGTGGCAGCACGCTGGCGGAGTTTCGATCCTGCGGCGCTCGGCGCCGCCCTCGCCCGTGCCACCGGAAGGGCCTGAGATGACCGGCAGACTGAGGACCGAGACCGCCTTTGCCAACCCCGACGATTTCTACGACGCGCTGATCGAAGCCCATCGGGGCTTAAGCGAGGAGCAGAGCGCCCAGCTCAACGCCAAGTTGATCCTGCTGCTAGCCAATCATGTCGGCGACCTCGACGTCATCCGCGAAGCCCTTGCTCTGGCGCGCGGCGACGGCACCAGCTAGCCCTGCAGCTGTTTCCACATCTCGATATCGCGCTTCGCCGTCCAGATGCGCGGATGGGAAATGCCCTTGGCCTCATCGTAGGCGCGCGACACGCAGAACGGCATGCAGTGCTCGAAGATCACCCACTTGCCGTATTTCGGCGCCATCGCCTTATAGGTCTGGTCGAAGACCTGCTTCAGCGACTTCCGGGCCTTCACGCCTTTGCGCGCCTGGGCCAACAGCTCGGTGACGAAGTCCTGCGTGCCCTTGATCGCCTTCTCGCACTGCGACGGAGTCATCATGGCCGCCCCGCGCCCCGGAACTAGCCGCGCCGGCTTGAGTGCGCGCAGCTTCGCCAGCGTCGCCGGCCATTCGGCGAGGTGCGCGTCCCCGCAATAGGGCGTCGCCCCCTCCTCCACCAGGTCGCCGGAGAACAGGACTTTCTCTTTCGGCAGCCAGACGATGCTGTCGCCCTTGGTGTGGCCGGCGCCGATGGACATCAGCCGCACCTCGCGCCGGCCCATCATGATCGTCATCGTGCCGTCGAAGATCAGGTTTGGCCAAGTCAGGCCAGGCACTGTCTCCACCGCATCGAACAGGCGCGGGAAGCGCTGCACCTCGGATTTGAAATCCTGCGCGCCGCGCTCCTTGATCAGATCGTAGGTGCCCTGGCTCGCCACGATATAGGGCGCGCCGTAGCCTGAGGCCCCCATGACGCGCACCGCGTGATAGTGAGTCAGCACGACGTACTTGATCGGCTTGTCGGTGACGGTGCGGATGTGCTGCACCAGCTCCTGCGCCATCACCGGTGTGGCCCGCGCGTCGATGACCATGACGCCGTCATCGCCGATCACCACGCCGGAATTGGGATCGCCCTCGGCGGTGAGGCAATAGGCACCATCGGCGAGCTTGACGAATTCGGTCTTCTTCTCGACGAGGTCCGCCTGGCTGGCGAAGGCTTTGGCCATGGGGTCAGTTCTTTCCGTTGGAGGTGTGATAGAGCCAGCGAACCAGCAGCTTGTCGTCGAGGCTCAGGGACAGGCCGCGCCGCAGCCGGTCGCTCATCTCCTCGAAGCGCTTGCGGCTCTTGGCGTCGAGGCCTTTCGACTTGAGGACCGCCTTGAGCATGTCCGGATAGTCGGGATCGCCGAACTTGCCCTTCGGCTTCGCCGGTCCGTCATCGTCCTGGGGCAGCGGCTCGGGCTCCTCGCCCGGCCTGACACCCAGCAGATCCTCCCAGCGCGTCTTCGACTGCGCCAGCATGGCGTGCGCCGTGCGCGCAGCGTTGAGCGCCTCGCCGTCATGGCGGCTGCCCAGCATGCCCAAGACCTTGACGAGCCGGCGGCGGTCGAGTTTCGCGGTCATACGCCCAAATATGCCTGCTTGACCTTCTCGTTGGCCAGCAGGGCGGACCCGGTGTCTTGCAGCACGATGCGGCCGGTCTCCAGCACGTAGCCGCGATCGGCGATGGCCAGCGCCGCCTGGGCGTTCTGCTCGACTAGGAAGATGGTCGTCCCCGCCTGTTTCAGCGCGACGATGGCCCGGAAAATCTCCTCCACCAGCAGCGGGGCAAGCCCCATGCTCGGCTCGTCCAGGAGCAGCAGCCGCGGTTTCGCCATCAGGGCGCGGCCGATGGCCAGCATCTGCTGCTGGCCGCCTGACAGCGTGCCGGCCGGTTCGCGGCGCTTGGCGGCCAGGGCGGGAAACAGGGCGTAGATCCGCTCCCTCTCCGCGTCGGCCTCGCGCCGAGGCCGCGTGTAGCCGCCGAGCAGCAGATTGTCCTCGACCGCCATAGGCCCGAAGACCTGCCGCGCCTCCGGCACCTGGGCAATGCCCAGACGCACGCGCTGGCTGGGCGAGGTGCGGGTGATGTCCTCGCCGGCGAAGCGGACGGTACCGCCGCTGGCCGGCTGCACGCCGGAGACGGTACGCAGCAGCGTCGTCTTGCCGGCACCGTTGCCGCCGACTAGCGCCAAAAGCTCGCCCTCGGCCACCGACAGGTCGATCCACGCCAGCGCCTGGATGCGGCCGTAATGGCCGCTGAGCCCGGCGATCTCCAGCAGCGCACTCATGCCGCGCCGGCCCCGAGATAGGCGCGGATCACCTCAGGATTGGCGCGCACCTCGGCGGCCGTCCCTTCCGCCAGCTTGCGCCCGTAATCCAGGACCAGGATGTGATCGGAGACGCCCATGACCAGCTTCATGTCGTGCTCGACCAGGATCACGGTGGTGCCGCCGCGGGCGATCTTCTTAATCAGCTCGTCGATCGAAGCCGTCTCGACCGGGTTCAGCCCCGCCGCCGGCTCGTCGAGCAGCAGCAGCCGCGGCTTCGCCGCCAACGCCCGGGCGATCTCCAGACGCTTCAGCGCGCCGTAGGGCATGGCGTCGGCTTCTGCATCGACCCAGGCTCCGAGGCCGACATAGTTCATCAAATCGACCGCGTGCTCCTCCGTCTCGATATCCGCGCGGACCATCGCCGGCAGGT
>VGEI01000450.1 GCA_016869415.1 Alphaproteobacteria bacterium | reverse complement strand
TGGGCGATGCGCTCCGGCGGCAGCTCGAAATCGAACTCGGCGACTTTCATACCGTCCACTCGGCGGCGACGTAGGGATCGCTCTCCCGCCGGCCGGCAGCGAGCATGGCGAACTCCGCCGCCGGCAACAGGCGTTTCAGCGCCCACACCGCCATCGCCCGGACCAGCGGCGAGGCGTCGTCGAGCCGCTCACGGGCCACGGCGGCGAGCGCCCTGTCGCCCGAGTTGCCGATAGCTATCAGCACATTGCGCAGGAAACGGTCTCGGCCGGTGCGCCTGACCGGCGTGCCGGCAAAGCGCTGCCGGAAGGCCGCGTCGTCGAGCCGGCCCAGCGCGGCCAGCAGCGCCGGCTCGGCGCGCGTGCTGAACTCGCCGTGCCGCGTCGGACGGGCAAACTTGTTCCAGGGGCAAACGGCAAGGCAGTCGTCGCAGCCGTAGATGCGGTTGCCCATGGCGGAGCGGAGCTCGGCGGCGATGTGGCCCTTGTGCTCGATGGTGAGATACGAGATGCAGCGCCGCGCGTCGATGCGATAGGGCGCGGTGAAGGCCTGGGTCGGGCAGGCATCGAGGCAGCGGCTGCACTCGCCGCAATGGTCGGCTTCCGGCGCATCCGGCTCGAGATCCAGCGCGGTCAGAACCTCGCCGAGGAACAGCCAGGAGCCGAAGCCGCGTGAGACGAGATTGGTGTGCTTGCCCTGCCAGCCGATGCCGGCGGCCTGAGCCAGCGGCTTCTCCATCACCGGGGCGGTGTCGACGAAGAGCTTCACCTCGGTTGTGAACTCCTCGTGGATCCAGCGGGCGAGCAGGCGCAGCCGCTTCTTCATCACGTCGTGATAGTCGCGGCCCTGGGCGTAGACGCTGACCAGGCCGCGCTCGCGGCGCTGCAGCCCCTCCAACGGGTCGCGCTCCGGCCCGTAATTGACCGCCACGACCACCGCGCTGCGCGCCTCCGGCCAAAGCGTGCGAGGGTCGGCGCGGCGCTCGGCCGTCTCGGCCATCCAGTCCATGTCGCCGTGCAAGCCCCGGCCGACGAACTCGGCCAGGTGTCCCTTGGCCTCCGCCGTGGCCTGCGCAGGCGCGAAGCCCACGGCGTCGAAGCCGAGCGCCAGAGCCTTGTCGCGGATGGTCTCCCGGACGGTCATCCGGGCAGTCTAGCGCACCGGGATGGCCGGTACCCCCGGCCTAGCGATGACGGGGGTCGAGCGCGTCGCGCAGACCGTCGCCCAGCAGGTTGAAGGACAGCACGAGCAGAAAGATCGACAGGCCGGGCCAGATGGCCATCCACGGCGCGTGGTCGACGTAGTTCTTGGCCGTGTTGAGCATGCTGCCCCAGCTGGGTGCGGGCGGCTGCTGGCCGAGGCCGAGGAAGGAGAGGCTCGCTTCGGCGATCACCGCCGCGGCGATGGCCAAGGTCGCCTGGACGAGCAGGGGGGCGAAAATATTCGGCAGGATGTGGCGGAAGGCGATGCGCAGATGCGGGTTGCCGACGGCGCGCGCCGCCTCGACATAGTCCTCGACCTTGACCGAGAGAACCTGGGCGCGGGTCAGGCGGATGAAGATCGGCGTCGCCGAGATACCGATAGCGATCATGGCATTGGTCAGACTCGGTCCCAGGAACGCCGCAAAGGCGATAGCCAGGATGAGGAACGGGCAGGCCAGCATGGCGTCGGTAATGCGTGAGATCAGCGCGTCGACCCACTTGCCGAGATAGCCCGCCGCCATGCCTATCGGCACGCCGATGGCGAGCGAGATGCAGACCGAGACCACGCCGGCGAGCAGCGAGGCGCGAGCCCCCCAGATGACGCGGGAGAGCACGTCGCGGCCCAGCTCGTCCGTACCCAACAGATAGAGGTCCGACGGCGGCTTGCGGATGGCAGACCAGCTGGTGGCCAGCGGGTCATGGGGCGACAGCCAGGGGGCGAAGACGGCCATGACCACGAAGAAGATCACCATAGCCAGGCCAACCATGGCGCCCTTGCGTCGGATGAGCCGGCGCAGTGCCCGCTGGCCGGGGCTGAGCTCCTTGGCAGGCAGAGGGGTGCCAGCGGGAATAGCGGTCATGCGTCAGCCCCGGAGCCGCGGGTTGACCAGGAAGTAGGCAAGATCGGCCAGCAGATTGAGGGTGATGTAGGTGGTGGCAGTAACCAGCACCACGCCCTGCACCACCGCGTAGTCGCGGTTGAACACCGCATCAACGATCAGCTTGCCGAAACCGGGGATGGTGAAGACCTGCTCGGTCAACACTGCACCCGAGAGCAGCGTGCCGAACTCGAGGGCGCCGAGGGTGATGATCGGGATCAGCGCGTTGCGCAGCGCATGCTTGAGCACGACGATGCGCTCGACCAGGCCCTTGGCGCGGGCCGTGCGCACGTAGTCGGCGTTCAGCACCTGGAGCATGGCGCTGCGCGTATGGCGCATGAGGACGGCAGCGATGGCGTTGCCGAGCACGAAGGCCGGCATGATCATCGAGGCGAGGCTGGCCTTGAGATCCTCGAAGGGGCTGACATAGCCGGAGGCCGGCAGCCAGCCCAAGGATACCGAGAAGAGCAGGATCAGCATGATGCCGAGCCAGAAATTAGGAGTCGACAGGCCCCATAGCGCCACCACGTTTGCCGCATAGTCCCACACCGAGTCCTTGAGCACGGCCGAGACGATACCCGCCGAGATACCGATGACCAGCGCTATAACCATGGCCATGGAAGCGAGCTGCACGGTCACCGGCAACTTCTGCAGGATCAGGTCGAGGACCGGTTGCTGGATGCGCAGGCTGTCGCCGAGGTCGCCTTGCAGCACGCCGCCGATCCAGTAGAGATAGCGGACGGGTAACGGCTCATCGAGATGGAACTTGGCCCGCAGGTAGGCGACGACGTTGGGGTCGCGGTCTTCGCCGGCGAGGATCAGCGCCGCGTCGCCGGGCAGCAGCTGCTGCAGGCTGAAGATCAGGATGGAGACGAAGAACAGCGTCGGGATGATGGTCCCGAGACGTTGGACGAGATAGCTAAACACGTCGCGCCGCCGAGAAGAGTGGCGGGCGGCCTCCTCCCGAAGCCGCCCGCCGGGGCCTCAATTGAACTTGAGGCCCTGGACCCGGACCATGCCATCGGGCACGGTGCGCAGGCCGCTGAGCTTGGTGGTGT
>VGEI01000449.1 GCA_016869415.1 Alphaproteobacteria bacterium | reverse complement strand
CGCTTTGCCCGCGCCCGTGCCGGGGCCCGCATCGCCGCAGTGACCGGCAGTGTGGGCAAGACATCGACCAAGGAGGCGCTGCGCCTGGCACTCGACGCGGCCAGCGGCGCCCGCACCCATGCCAGTGCAGCCAGCTTCAACAACCATATCGGCGTGCCGCTCACCCTGGCCCGGCTGCCAGCCGATGCCGCCTACGCCGTGTTCGAGATCGGCATGAACCACACCGGCGAGATCGCGCCGCTCACCCGCATGGTCCGGCCGGCGGTCGCTTTGGTCACCAACGTCGAGGGCGTGCACACCCAGAACTTCCCCGACGGGCTATCCGGTGTTGCCACCGCCAAGGCCGAGATCTTCGAGGGCTTCGAGGGAGCGCGCGGCGCCACCGCCGTGCTCAATCGCGACAACCCGTTCTTCGACTTCCTGGCACAGAGGGCACGCCGGCATGGGGCCGCACATATCGCCAGCTTCGGTGCCGACCCGAGTGCCGATTTCCGCCTCGTCGATCTGCAGGCCGAAGCGACAACTTCGCTGGTCACCGTCGCCGCACGCGGCCGCACGCTGCGCTACCGCATCGCCGCGGCCGGGCGGCACTGGGCCCTGAACAGTCTTGCCGTACTCGCCACCGTCGAGGCGCTGGGCGCGGATATCGAGAAGGCGTCGCAGGCCTTCGCCTCGATCGTCGCCCCCAAGGGCCGCGGCCAGCGCCACCGGCTGACGCTGGCCGGCGGCACTTACGAGCTGATCGACGACAGCTACAACGCCAGCCCCGCCTCGATGCGCGCCTCCTTCGAGGTGCTCAAGGCGGCGGTCCCGGGGTCCGGCGGAAGGCGCATCGCCGTCCTCGGCGACATGCTGGAACTCGGCAGTCAGGCGCCCGAGCTGCACGCCGGCCTGGCCGGGCCACTGCTCGCCGCCGGCGTCGACCTCGTCTTCACCTGCGGCCCGAACATGCTCCGCCTGCACGAGGCGCTGCCGGCCAACCGCCGCGGCGCCCACGCATCCGCCTCGAACGATCTGCTGCCGCTGCTGCACGACGCGCTCAAGCCCGGTGATGTCGTCGTGGTCAAGGGCTCGCTGGGCTCGCGCATGGGCCGCGTCGTCGACGCCCTGCTCACCGGTCAGTTCCTCAACGGGAACGGCAATCACCCCCGCCGCGTGGCGAACGGATAGAGGCCTCGCATGCTGCCCAACCTCCTCGTGCCGTTCTCCGACGTCTTCACCCCGTTCAACCTGTTCCGGTACCTCACCTTCCGCACCGGGGCGGCGGTGATCACGGCCCTGGTCATCTGCTTCGTCTTCGGCCAGCCGATCATCGACTGGCTGCGCCGCAGGCAGCGCGAAGGCCAGCCCATCCGCAGCGACGGGCCGGAGAGTCACCTCATCACCAAGAAGGGCACGCCGACGATGGGCGGCGTGCTGATCCTGCTTGCGCTCACCGTCTCGACGCTGCTCTGGGCCGATCTGCGCAACGGCTATGTCTGGGCCGTGCTGCTGGTGACGCTCGGTTTCGGCGTCGTCGGCTTCGTCGACGACTACCTCAAAGTGACCAAGCGCAACTCGCGCGGCCTGAGCGGCAAGACCAAGCTCTTCTGCCAGGCCTGCATCTCCTTCGCGGCCGTCGTCTGGATCGTCTGGCTGACGCGCGAACCGCTGTCGACCTCGCTCGCCGTGCCGTTCTTCAAGTCGCTGCTCATCGACCTCGGCTGGTTCTTCTTTCCCTTCGCCATGTTCGTGATGATCGGCGCCTCGAATGCGGTCAACCTGACCGACGGGCTCGACGGCCTGGCCATCGTGCCGGTGATGATCGCCGCCGCCTGCTTCGCCGTCTTCGCCTACTTCACCGGCCACGCGATCTTCTCCAACTATCTGCTGATCAATTACGTGCCCGGCACGGGCGAGCTTGCTGTGCTTTGCGGCGCCCTGGTCGGTGCCGCCCTCGGGTTCCTCTGGTTCAACGCGCCGCCTGCCTCGGTGTTCATGGGCGATACGGGCTCGCTGTCGATGGGCGGCGCGTTGGGCGGCATCAGCGTGGTGACCAAGAACGAGATCGTGCTGGCCATCGTCGGCGGCCTGTTCGTGCTCGAGACCGTATCGGTCATCGTCCAGGTCGCCTCGTTCAAGCTCACCGGCAAGCGCGTCTTCATGATGGCGCCGCTGCACCACCATTTCGAGAAGAAGGGCTGGCAGGAGCCGACCATCGTCATCCGCTTCTGGATCATCGCCGTGATCCTGGCGCTGGCCGGCCTCTCCACGCTCAAGCTGCGCTGAGGGATTGTGATCGAGGTCTACCCCTTCTCCGGCTATCCCGTCGCTGTCATGGGCCTCGGCAAGTCCGGATTGGCCACCGCCGAAGCCCTGCGCGCCGCCGGGGCCGAGGTCTGGGCCTGGGACGACAGCGAGGCGAAGCGCGCGGAGGCCAAGGCTAAGGGCTTCGAACCGGTCGACCTCACTGCCTGCGATTGGAACGAGCTGACCAGCCTCGTGCTCTCGCCCGGCATCCCGCACACACATCCCAAGCCGCATCCCGTGGCGGCGCTAGCCAGGCAGCACAAGATCGAGATCATCGGCGACATCGAACTGCTGGCGCGCTGTGAGCGCCAAGCGAGCTTCATCGGCGTCACCGGCACCAACGGCAAGTCGACGACCACGGCACTGATCGGCCACATCCTGAAGAAGGCCGGCAAGCGGGCGGCAGTCGGCGGCAATATCGGCATGCCGGTCCTCGCGCTCGATCCGATCGGCGACGGCATCTACGTGCTCGAGATGTCGTCCTACCAGCTCGAGCTCACCGTCTCGCTGACCTTCGACGTGGCGGTGCTGATCAATGTCAGCCCGGACCATCTCGACCGCCACGGCGGCATGGAAGGCTACATCGCCGCCAAGAAGCTGATCTTCCACCGCCAGACGACGCCACGCACGGCCGTGGTCGGGGTCGACGATCCGCATTCGCTGACCCTGCACGACGAGCTGATGCGCGTCGGCGACCAGCATGTCATCGCCATTTCGGCCGCGCGCCGCCTCGACCGCGGTGTCTATGTCGAGGACGGGCTTCTTTATGACGCCATCCAGGGGCCGGCGCAGAAGGTCGGCGATCTGCGGCCCATCCCGACACTGCCGGGCCAGCACAACTGGCAGAAC
>VGEI01000448.1 GCA_016869415.1 Alphaproteobacteria bacterium | reverse complement strand
GAGTACTGCGGGGTGTGATGGGGCTGATCATGGTCTCCGCCCTAGCGTCCGGATGCCTGGCTATCGCCACCCGCCTGATGTCTGCGTAGCGCCGAACGGCAATTACCGCGGCTAGTTCGCCCGGCTCGGCTTGCGCTCATAGCAGCCGTCTTTGAGGGCGCCGAAATGCTCCCCAACGTCAGGATGACGGACCGGCTTGCCTGTTTCGTCCGGAAGAAGATTCTGCTCCGAGACATAAGCGATGTAGGTCGTCCGCTCGTTTTCGGCCAGCAGATGATAGAAGGGCTGGTCTTTGCGCGGCCGCACGTTCTCGGGAATCGACAGCCACCATTCCTCGGTGTTGTTGAACGTCGGATCGACATCGAAGATCACGCCACGGAACGGGAAGATCCGGTGCCGCACGACCTGGCCAATCCGGTACTTCGCTTCACGATTGATCGACACCATGGGTGAAAGTATCGATTTGATGCGCCGTCAGCGCAAGACCCTGGCGCCGGTCGCGGTTGCCGCGACACGCCAAGTCTGACCGGTTACTCTGGCTCATGGCCGCCACACCCCGAGTTCCGGTATCCCTACTCGCCGAAGACCGACACCGGCTGATCCTGCGTCGCCTGGACGAAAATGGATCGGTGGCGATCCGTGCCTTGGCGCGCGAACTAGGCGTCTCCCGTGAGACGATACGCCGCGACATCGACCGCCTGGCCACGCGTGGCGGCTTCCGCAAGACGCGGGGTGGCGCAGTCGCCTTCGCGCCGGTGGAGGCCACCGACACTGAGCGCGGTATGGTCAACGCGCTCGCCAAGCGGGCCATCGGCGAACGCGCTGCCGCCCTGGTACGCGACGGCGCCAGCCTGATCCTCGATTCCGGGACGACGACGCGAGCCGTTGCGCAGGCGCTGACGACGCGCCGTAACCTCACGGTCTACACGAACGATCTGGCGATCTGCCGCACGCTCGCCCGGCGCCATGGCAACCGGGTGGTGCTGCTCGGCGGCGATCTGCAACGGCACGAGGACGCGACCCTCGGCTGGGATGCAGTTGCCGCCCTCGCCAATTACACGGCCGAGTTCGCCTTCGTCGGTGTTGGCGGCCTGACCGCCGATGGTGGTCTCACCGACTTCACCCGCGACGGTGCGGAACTGCGCGGCCGCATGCTGTCGTCTGCCCGCACCGTGGTGATCGTTGCTGATGCCAGTAAATTCGCCACCGTGACCCCTATCCGCGTACCGCATTTCGACAAGGTGACGCATCTGGTCACCGACCGCGCGCCCCCGCCGACGCTTCGCCGGACGCTGCGTGCCAAGGGAATCCGCATCCTGACCGCGTGAGCGACGCGCCGCAATGTGGCAATTTGTGGCATTCTGTTGCAAATAGTGGCATAGTCCGAAAGCGGCTTGTGACCGCTCCGGAGGCAAGACATGACAGGGCAGTTGCCCACCCAGGCCCGCGTGGTCATCGTCGGCGGCGGGATCATCGGCTGCAGCGTCGCCTATCATCTGGCGAAGCTCGGCTGGCGGGACGTCGTTCTCCTAGAGGGCGGCAAGCTCACTTGCGGCACGACTTGGCACGCCGCCGGCCTGATCGGCCAGACCCGCCCCAACCGCTCGATGACCCGGATGAGCCGCTACGGCATCGAGCTCTATTCGCAGCTGGAGAAGGAGACCGGTCTCGCCACCGGCTGGAAGCGCTGCGGCAGCGTCAACGTCGCCTCGACGCCCGAACGCCTGATCCAGCTCAAGCGCGGACTCGCCATGGCGCGCAGCTTCGGCATCGAGATCGAGCTGATCACGCCCTCTGAAGCCGGCAAGCTCTATCCTTTGCTGCGCACGGATGACCTGACCGGCGCCGTCTGGCTGCCCGGCGATGGCAAGGCCAATCCCACCGACCTGACCCAGTCGCTGGCCAAGGGGGCCCGCAACGGCGGCGCCAAGCTGATCGAGGGGGTCAAGGTCACCGGCTTCGACATCCGCAACGGTCGTGCCGTGGGCGTACGAACCAACCTGGGGGACATTGCTTGCGAGGTCGTCGTCAATTGCGGCGGTCAATGGGCGCGTCAGATCGGCAAGCTCGCCGGGGTCAATGTGCCGTTGTTCTCGGCCGAGCATTTCTACATCGTCACCAAGAAGATCCCGGGAGTCACACCGGATCTGCCGGTGATGCGCGATCCCGATGGCTTCATCTACTACAAGGAAGAGGTCGGCGGGCTGGTGATGGGCGGCTTCGAGCCGGTGGCCAAGCCCTGGGCGGTCGACCCGATCCCCGACGATTTCGAGTTCCAGCTCCTGCCCGAGGACTGGGATCAGTTCCAGCCGCTGATGGAGGCGGCGCTGCACCGCACGCCGTGCCTGGAGACAGCCGAAATCAGGCAGCTGCTCAACGGGCCGGAGAGCTTCACGTCAGACGGCAATTTCATTCTCGGCGAATCGCCTGAGGTCGCCGGTTTCTTCGTCGCCGCCGGCTTCAACTCGGCTGGCATCGCCAATGCCGGAGGTGCGGGCCGCCTGACGGCCGAATGGATCGTCGGCGGCGAGCCGAGCGCTGACCTTTGGGATGTCGACATCCGTCGTTTCGGGCCGTTCACCGCCAACCGCCGCTTCCTTCGGGAGCGCACGGTCGAGACGCTCGGCCTGCATTACGCCATGCGCTGGCCCCGGCACGAACTGACCTCAGCCCGCCCCTTGCGCCGCTCGCCGCTCTACGACCGCCTTGCCGCCAAGGGAGCACGCTTCGGTAGCCGCATGGGCTGGGAACGAGCCAACTATTTCGCACCCAAGGATGCCAACGAGAACCCCTACAGTTACGGCAAGCCCGGCTGGCTCCCCTTCTGCCTCGCCGAGCAGAAAGCGGCGCGCGAATCCGTCGTGGTCTTCGACCAGACATCGTTCGCCAAGCTGCTGCTGCAGGGACGTGACGCGGAGAAGGTGCTGCAGCGCCTGTGCGCCAACGATGTCGCGGTCGAGCCCGGCCGGATGGTCTACACCGGACTGCTCAACACCCGCGGCGGCTTCGAGAGCGATCTCACGGTCACCCGCCTCGCCGACGATGCCTATTTCATCGTCACCGGCTCGGCTCAGGGGACCCGCGATGGCGATTGGATCCGCAAGCGTATCGGCGACGATTTCGCCACCATCGCCGACGTGACACCTGCCTGGGCA
>VGEI01000447.1 GCA_016869415.1 Alphaproteobacteria bacterium | reverse complement strand
GCGCAAGCTCTACGACCGGCTGGGCCACGACGAATACGTCGCGGCGCTGCAGGATTAAGCGGGAGATCGTCGCGCCATGATGGGCGTGACCCGGCTGCGGGCGGTCATCGTCCTGGCGATCTGCTTTGTCGGCGTCGTCATGGCCATCCCCAGCCTGCTGCCGGCCGAGAAGATGGCCGGCTGGCCCTCCTGGCTCTGGCACAAGCAGGTCAGCCTCGGCCTCGACCTGCAGGGCGGCTCGCACATGCTGCTCGAGATCGACGTCGCACATGTGCAGCGCGAGCGTCTCAACAACCTGCTCGACGGCATCCGCACGAGCATGCGCAGCCAGCGCATCGCGGTCACCAACCTGCAGCTCAACGCCGAGGCCACCGGCGTCTCCTTCCGCGTGCGCGATACGTCCGACATCGAGAAGGCACGCCAGGCCGTGCGCGAGCTCGAGCGCACGGGGCAGCTCGCCACGCAGCCGGACAACACCATCGTCGTCACCTTCGACCCGCGCGAGCTCGCCGAGCAGCGCCGCCGCGTGCTGTCACAGTCGCTGGAGATCGTCCGCCGGCGCATCGACGCGCTGGGCACCAAGGAGCCGGCCATCCAGGCCCAGGGCCAGGACCGCATCCTGGTCCAGGTGCCCGGCCTCAAGGACCCCAAA
Organism: Alphaproteobacteria bacterium; assembly: GCA_016869415.1. Lineage (GTDB taxonomy): Bacteria > Pseudomonadota > Alphaproteobacteria > CACIAM-22H2 > CACIAM-22H2 > VGEI01. Next base: position 2,506 of record VGEI01000447.1, on the reverse strand, counting down.
GCTCTTGAGGAGGTTCTTGGCAAGACGGCGAAGATGACTTTCCACCTGCTGGATCCCAACACCGATCCAGCCGCCGGCCGGCCGCCGGAAGGCACCATGATCCTCCCGGCCGACAAGGAAGTGGAGCGCGACGGGCGAGCACGCCAGTACGCCGTGCAGCGCCGCATCGCGGTCTCCGGCGACCGCCTGACCGACGCCCAGCCGAGCACCAACAGCCAGACCGGCGAATGGGTGGTGAGCTTCAAGTTCGACGGGCAGGGAGCGCGCCAGTTCGGCAACGTCACCCGCGAGAATGTCGGCCGGCCCTTCGCCGTCGTGCTGGACGGCAAGGTCATCACCGCGCCGGTGATCCGCGAGCCTATCCTCGGCGGCAGCGGCCAGATTTCCGGCCAGTTCACCGCCCAGTCCGCCAACAACCTCGCGGTGCTGCTGCGCGCCGGCGCCCTTCCGGCACCGATCAAGATCATCGAGCAGCGCACGGTCGGTCCCGATCTCGGCTCGGATTCGATCGAGGCCGGCACCCGCGCCTGCATCATCGGCTACCTGCTGATCTTCACCCTGATGATCGCCGGCTATGGGCTGTTCGGTATCATCGCCAACGTGGCGCTGCTGCTGAACATGGCCTTCACCCTGGCCATTATGGCCTCGATCGGCGCCACGCTGACCCTACCCGGCATCGCCGGCATGGTGCTCGGCCTGGCCATGGCGGTCGACGCCAACGTGCTGACCTACGAGCGCATGCGCGAGGAATCCGCGGCCGGCCGTTCGCCGCTGCCGGCGATCGACACGGCCTTCAACCGCGCCTTCACCACCATCCTCGATTCCAACCTGACGACGCTGATCGCCGCCCTGCTGCTCTACATGTTCGGCTCCGGCCCGGTGCGCGGCTTCGCCGTCACGCTGTCGATCGGCATCGCCTGCTCGATGTTCACCGCCGTGACCGTCACCCGCCTGTTTATCGTCGGCTACTTAGTCTGGCGCCGGCCCAAGCTGCTCCCGGTGTAGTGCGCCATGTTCAAGGGCATCCGTCTCCTGCGTGCCGTCCCGAAGCTGGATTATTTCCGCTTCCACAGGCTGTGCTTCGCCTTGTCGATCGCCCTTTGCCTGGCTTCGGTGGTTTCCCTGGCGACGAAGGGTCTCAATTTCGGCGTCGACTTCGCCGGCGGCATCCTGATCGAGGCGCGGCAGACGACCGGTCCTATCGACATCGCCGCGCTGCGCAGCACGCTCAGCGCACTTAACCTCGGCGACGTGGCGCTGCAGGAGTTCGGCACGCCCAACGACCTGCTGATCCGCGTCGAGCGCCAGGGTAGCGATGAGTCCGAGCGCGTGGCTCTGGACAGGATCCGGGACGTGCTGGGCCCTGGCTTCGAGTACCGGCGGATCGAGGTCGTCGGCCCCAAGGTCGGCGACGAATTGGTGATCGACGGCATCCTCGCCGTGACGCTCTCGCTGCTCGGCATCATGGGCTACATGGCGCTCCGCTTCGGTTGGCGCGCTGGCCTGTCGGGCGTCATCGCCATCCTGCACGACTGCCTGACGACCGTCGGTCTGTTCTCCATCCTCGGACTGCAGTTCGACCTCAACGTCCTGGCCGCCGTGGTCACCATCGCCGGCTTCTCGATCAACGATACGGTGGTCATCGACGACCGCATCCGCGAGAACATGCGCAAGTTCAAGCGCATGGATTTCCGCGACCTGATCAACCGCAGCGTCAACGAGACCATGGCCCGCACGGTGATGACCAACGGGCTGGTTCTGCTGGCGGTTCTGGCGCTGCTCTGGTTCGGCGGTCCGGTGCTTTTCGGCTTCAGCTTCGCCCTGCTCTGGGGCGTGATCGTCGGCACCTATTCGACGATCTACGTGGCGGCGCCGCTCGAGTGGTACCTGGCCAAGCGCGGGCGGGCGCTCGAGAAGGAGCAAGAGGCCGAGGCTGCCGCCGGCAAGCCCTAGGCGATGGGCCAGACCCCTCCTGTCCGGCCAGGGCGCCGTCTGATCGACGGCTACGGCGGCGGTGGGTTCCGCGTCGCCGGCGAAACACGCCGCGGCCCAGTCCTCATTCTGCCCGACCGCACCATCCCGTGGGCGGTCACCGATATCACCGGCCTGACCGCCGAGAGCCTCGCTCCGGTGAGCGAAAGCGGGCCGATGGTCGAGATCCTGCTCATCGGCTGCGGCAAGTCCGCCGCCATGATCCCGCCGGCGCTGCGTCAGGCCTTGCGCGAGAAGGGTGTCGTCATCGACGCCATGGACACGGGCGCTGCCTGCCGTACCTACAATGTGTTGCTCGCCGAGGAGCGCCGCGTCGCCGCCGCCTTGATCGCGGTGGAGTAGGGTTGCGCTGCCCGCCATCCCGCAGCATCGGGCGATGGTCGCTGGATACCTCTGCGTCATCGCAGCCATCGTGCGGCTATGCAGAAAGAATCGTGGCCGGTCAGCAGGTTGCTCTATACCATTTGTCTATAGACGTTTCGACTGTGGACGACCGGGGGAGGGCTCCCCATAT
>VGEI01000446.1 GCA_016869415.1 Alphaproteobacteria bacterium | reverse complement strand
GGAAAAACTGTGCGGATAACGGTTGAGATAGCGCACGTCGAGCCCGACGAGGCGCATCAGCTCGCGCACGCGCTCGGCACGGCTGTCCGCATCGCCCAAGCCATGGATGACTAGCGGCTCGCTGATGATGTCGAACACCGTCATGCGTGGATTGAGCGAGCTGAACGGGTCCTGGAAGACTAACTGCACCTTGCGCCGGAAGGACACCAGGAGTTCCGGTGTGAGGTCGAAGACGTTGCGGGTGACGCCGCGATCGTTGAACAGAACCTCGCCGGCATCGGCGGTGACGGCGCGCAGCAGGATCTTGGACAGGGTTGTCTTGCCGCAGCCCGACTCGCCGACTAGGCCCAGGCATTCGCCGCGCTTGATATCGAAGCTGACATCGTCCACAGCCAGCACCGTGGCCTCGACCCCGCCGCCGATCCAGCCGGACTTGCGGATGGAGAAGCTCTTTCTCACGTGGCGCACGGACAGCAACGGCCCGGCCGCATCGGCCTCCTCCGGCCAGGCCACCCGCTCATGCGCGAGGACGCCCGGCTCGTACTTGATCTCGCGCAAGGGTACGAGCCGCTCGCCCGGCTTCATGTCGAACCGCGGCACGGCGTGCAACAGCGCCTTGAGATAGGGATGCTCAGCCTTGCGGAAGATGTCGTCCCGCGTGCCGGCCTCCATCAGCTTGCCGCGATACATGACCACGACTTCCTCGGCCATGTTGGCGACCACCCCGAGATCGTGGGTGATCATCAGGATGGCCATGCCGAATTCCTGCTGGAGGTCGAGCAGCAGCTTGAGGATCTGGGCCTGGATGGTGACGTCGAGGGCGGTCGTCGGCTCGTCGGCGATCAGCAGTGCCGGCCGGCAGATCAGCGCCATGGCGATCATCGCCCGCTGCCGCAGGCCGCCCGACAGCTCGAACGGATAGGTCTCCATCGCCTTCTGCGGATTCTTGAACCCGACCCGGTGCAGCATGTCGGAGACGATCGCTTCGCCTTCCTTTTCGTCGACCTTGCGGTGCAGGTGCAGCGCTTCGCCGATCTGGTCGCCGACGGTGTGCAGCGGCGACAAGGAGGTCATCGGCTCCTGGAGGATGATGGAGATCTGGCCGCCGCGTATGGTCCGCATCTCGCCGCTGTCGGGGTGGAGTGTTGCGATGTCGACGGCATCGCCGTCGGTGCCCGAGGGAGAGAAGCGGATCTGTCCCGCGGCGATGCGTCCGGCCCGTGGCAGGATTCCCATAATTGCCTGGCTGATGACCGACTTGCCGGAGCCCGACTCGCCGACCAGCGCCACCGTCGAGCCGGGGCGGACACGGAAGCTCACCCCGTCCACCGCCCGCATGACGCTATCGTGAACCTGGAAGTCGATCGCGAGGTCCCGAACCGTCAGCAGATTGGTCATGCCGTCTTGTCCGCAGGCCGCTGGGATGTTTCGCTGTCGATGCCCAGCGCGCCGAAATTGGAGAGGGTCGCGGCGGTCAGGGCGATGCCGTGGCGCCGGGCAGACGCGGCAGCCAGCCGCGCCACGTCTTCGAAATCGTCAAGCGACGAATCGAGGCGAATCGTCGGCCGGCCGTTCTCGCCTCCGAGCGTCAGTTGCATCCAGCCCCCGGTCCGGTCGGAGCGGGTCGAGTAGTAACTCAGTTTCACCGTTCGCACAGCATCCCAGGCGAGGCTAACTCGGCCCGGTGAAAAAAGCGATATGCCCTCCGCGTCGATTTCGACGCGCGATATCTGCCGTTTCCAGGTCCGCAAGCCGAAGGCGAGGAAAAGCAGCGCAGCCGGGAGCAGCAGATAGTGGGCCGCCGAATTCAGAGGAATGAACAGCGCAGGGCCGAGGGTCAGCACGAGGCCGGCGCCGGCCCGCAGGTAGTCGGGGCGCAGTCGTTCGAAGCGATGGCGCAGAACGCTCACGCGGCTTCCTCGGCTGGCGCGAAGAGATCGCGCACCCCGCACCAACGCGCCGCGCGATGTGTGGCGACGGCCCCGAGAAAGCGATCGGCGAATCCCCAGGCCGCCTCGTCGTGCGCCAGATGATGGGTGAGCAGGCCGGTCGGCTCGCCGGGATCGGCATCGCCGGTGCGCTTGCCGCGCAGGTGGCGAATGGCGAGCTCGAGCGCCGGCTCGTCACCCAGGAAGGCCCGCGTGCCCCAGTTCATGATGTCGATATGCGCGTTGACCTGCGCGACGCTGGTCAATCCGGTGCGGCGCGGCTTGTCGGTCGACAGCCCGGCATAGCCGGCGGCGCGCAGGCCCGCCGCCACGCCTGGGGCAATGCGATTGTGCGGCGGGACGAGGACGCGCAGCCATCCATCGCCGAAAATCCGGTCGAGCGTCAACGCCCCGCGCGCCAGCTCGCCCAGCACGTAGGGCGCTGGCCGGTCTGGCCCGAGCTCGGCTTTTGCCCGGCCGGGCGGCGAATGATTGAGGTGCGCCCAGCCGTGCTGGCAGACGACGATGTCCGCTTCCATGCACAGTCTATCGGCGAGCCGCTCCTGCGCCCGGGCGGGTATCACGGCCAGCAGCAGCGGAACGCGGTGCCTGCCGTGCAGTGCGATCAGTCGCTCCAGCGCGCACGTTGTATCGGCGGCATCGTCATCGCGCCACCAGAACTCGGCGATATGTCCGTCGGCGGCCCAGGCATCGAGCTCGCGGATCAGGCCGCTCCAGCTCATGCAGCCCGCTCCGGCCGAAGCGTCTCGATCAGCCGCACGGTCTCGGCAATTCCGTCGCAGCGCAAGGCGGTCGTGTCCGGCCGGGGACGGCTTGCGGCCTCGTTGACGGCAGCCGCAAGCCGGCGGGCATCGAGCTGCGCCTCTTCCACGACGGTGGCCCAGCCGCGCGCCGCGAAGGCCGCAGCGCGCCTGGACTGCTCGGTTTCGCTGTCGGTTGCGAAAGGCACCAGGACGGCCCGCGCCTTCGCCTGCATGATGTCCATTAAAGTATTGTAGCCTGCCTGCGACAGTGAAACATGGCAGCGACGCAGCAGGCCAGGAAAGTCGGACCGTGCGGCCTCGACGATCGTCAGGGGTCCGCGGCGCCCCAGCAGCCGCTCGCGTACGTCGCCCGGCAGGTCGGCCCCGAGCAGCAGTCGCCAGCGCCGGCCCGGCTCGAGTAACGCCTGGGCGGCGAGGGCGGTCTCAAGCAGGTGCCCGCCCACAGCCGCGCCGCCGCTGGAG
>VGEI01000445.1 GCA_016869415.1 Alphaproteobacteria bacterium | reverse complement strand
GCCTGGCTGGCCCTCAACGGCGGCGTGCTGCCGCCCAAGGGACGCCGGCGGCGTATCGCCACCGAAATCGGTGTCACACCGGAGGCGTTCTATCGCGAGCTGGCGCGCCGGCGGCCGGGCCGCCGCTCGCGCTGATTCCGGGTGCAGACGTGGCGATCTCGCTCCCGCCTAGCGCCAGCGCAGCTCGGCCAGCGGATTGGCGGGCAGCGGCCAGTTCTCCCACATGCCCTGCAGATTGGCCGACCAGACGCCGATCTTGGGCAGCTGGAAGAGGAAGACGTTGACCGCGTCGGCGGCCAGCTTGCGCTGCGCCTCGCCGTAGAGCCGGTTGCGCTCGGCCTCGTCGAGGGTGCGGCCGATACGCTCGATCAGGGCTTTGAATTCCGCGTCGCGGTAGCCGAAATAATAATCGTCGCGGGCGTAGATGCCGATGTCCAGCGGCTCGGTGTGGCTGATGATCGTCATATCGAAATTCTTGTTGCGGAAGACCTGGTCGAGCCACTGGGCAAACTCCATCGGCTCGATGGTCACCCGTACGCCGACCTGGGCCAGCAGTGCCGCGACGACCTCGCCCGAGCGTCGCGCATAAGGCGGCGGCGGCAGCCGCAAGGTGGCGGCGAAGCCGTTGGGGTGTCCGGCCTCGGCCAGCAGGGCACGGGCCTTGGCCGGGTCGTAGGGATACTGCCCGGTGAGATCGACATAGGCCGGATGGAGCGGCGAGAAATGCGCGCCGATAGGCGTGCCGGCTCCCGACATGGCGCCGGCGATCACCTGGCGCCGGTCGATGGCGTGCGACAGCGCCCGGCGCACCCGCACATCGTTGAAGGGCGCCTTCTGGTTGTTGAGGCCGACGATGGTCTCGCCCTCGGTGGCGCCGATGGCGACGGTGAAGCGCCGGTCGGTCTTCAGGGGTTCAACGGCCTCCGGCCCGGCCATGTTGGGCAGCGCGTCGATGTCGCCGGCGCGCAGCGCGTTGACCTGGGCCTGGGCGTCGGCGATGAAGCGGAAGCTGGCACGGCGCAACGTCGCCGCGCCCGACCGCCAGTAGGTCTCGTTCCTCACCAGCTCGACCCGGTCGCCGCGGTTCCAGCGCTCGAACTTGTAGGGGCCGGTGCCCACGGGATTGGTCTTGTTGTTGGCCACGGAGTTGGCGTGGAACATCACGGCGTCGCCCCAGGCCAGGCCGTAGAGGAAATTCGCCGTCGGCTCCTTGAGCTTGACGACCAGCGTGCTGACATCCGGCGCCTCGATGCCGGCGATCGGCGCGAAGATCCATTTCTGGGAGTTGGTGCTGTCGGCCGCCATGGCACGCTCGAGCGTGAACTTCGCCGCACTGGCGTCGAAGGCGGCACCGTCGTGGAAGGTCACCCCGTCGCGCAGGCGGAAATAATAGGTGAGACCGTCGGGCGAGGTCGTCCAGCTCGTCGCCAGCAGCGGCTGGATCTTCCCGTCGCGGTCGAGCCGCACCAGGCCTTCGTAGATGTTGAGGTAGGTGACCTCGCGGATGGCCTGGGCCGGGCTGCCGCCGGTGGGGTCGAGATGCGGCGGCTCCAGCGTCATGCCGATGGCGACAGAGTCCTTCTGCGCCTGGGCAGGCAGAGAGAAGAGGAGCGCGGCGAGCAGGGCGAGGGCGAGGCGATGGAGCATTGGGTCTCCTTCTGGACCCCCCACCCTACCCTCCCCCGTAGGGGGGGAGGGAAGAGAGGGACGGGCCTATTTCCGACCCCCTCCCCCTCGACGGGGGAGGGTTGGGGTGGGGGTGCTCACAACGATAGAGCACGGACCGCATTCTGAGGAATCGAAGGATGCGGTCCGTACCATTTCACGCCGCCAGCAGCCGCAGCGCCGCGGCCGCCATGACTTTCGCCGAGGCGACCATTTCGGCGATGTCGACATATTCGTCGGGCTGGTGCGCCAGCTCGAGCCGGCCCGGCCCGTAGGCGACGCAATCGTGCAGGTGGCCGATGCGGGCCACGTGTTTCTGGTCGTAGGTGCCGGGGCTGGCGATATGCGTGGCCGGACGGCCGAGCACCCGGGCGATCGATTCGTCGAGCGCCCGGACCACCGGCGCTTCGGCCTCGGCCATGGTCGGGTGGAAGACGACGATGTCCTTGATGGTGTAGCCGAGACCGGCACGCTGGCGCTTCACGCGCTCCAGCAGCTCGATCACCTCGGCCTTCACCTCATTGAGGTTCTCCTCGATCAGGAAACGGCGGTCGAGCACCAGGCGGCAGGAATCGGCGACCAGCGGGCTGGGCACGCCCTCGTATCCTTCGTCGAGGCCGCCGTGGATCGAGTTCCAGTTGAGCGTCGAATGGCGGGCACCCGGCGGCTCCACCGGCATGCGGGTCTGCCGCGCATCGAGCTTCGGGTAGAGCTCACGCTCCACCAGGCCGAGGAAGTCGCCCATGCCGCGGATGGCGGACAGCCCCAGGAAGGGCATCGAGCCGTGGCCGATACGCCCGCGCATCTCGACCTCCGCCCACCAGACGCCGCGATGGCCGAGGCAGACCCGGTCGACCTGCAGCGGCTCGGGGATGATGACGTGATCGACGCGCGGCTTCGAGAACAGACCCTGGCGGGCGAGATAGGCGACGCCGCCAAAGCCGCCGGTCTCCTCGTCCACCGTACCGGAGATTTCGATGGCGCCGTGGAAGGGAATGTGCTCGTCGACGATCGCCTCGGTAGCGACGATGGCGGCGGCGAGACCGCCCTTCATGTCGCAGGTCCCCCTTCCGTAGAGCCGGCCATCCTTCACCGCGCCGGCGAAGGGATCGACCGTCCAGCCATGGCCCGGCGCCACCACGTCGATATGGCCGTTGAAGTGGACGCAAGGGCCGCGGCCGCGGCCCTCAACCCGGGCGATGACATTGGTGCGCGGATAACGGTCGCTGTCGCCCTGCGTGCCCTCACCGCGACGGTACTCGACGATGAAGCCGCGCGACCGCAGCCGGTTGCCGATCAGCTCGGCGCAGGGCGTGTAGGCATCGCCCGGCGGGTTGATCGTGGGCATCCGCACCAGCGCGCGGGCGAGATCGACCATCTCATCCGTGCGGGCGTCGATGCGGGCGAAGAGACGATCGAGAAGCGCCGGCGAAAGAAGCTCGGCGAGCGGGAGAGGCATGGGGGGAGGCTAGGAGCAAGACGGCTAATGGTCAATTGCACGACGATGAACC
>VGEI01000444.1 GCA_016869415.1 Alphaproteobacteria bacterium | reverse complement strand
CCCCAGGCTGTGTTGCACCGCAGGATTTGGCCATTCTCGCGCTCTTCGGTTCCAATTTGGCGGCGCACAATGCAGCTTATGTTGCCCCACGAGCCGCTATTGGTAAAGATCCAGCTCGGCAAGCCTCGGCGCGCAACCTAAGGTGTCGGAGACCGGCCCCCTCTCAGCCAGAGAGGCGGACGACCATGATGTCTAGCCGAGTTGAACACCGAGCAAGCCGACGCCGGCGATTGCCGTCGCGATCCCGGCTGCGCGAAGCCAGCGCCGCCCGTGGCGACGCTCGAGCAGGAGCAGGCCGCCGACGGCGCCGGCCACATGCAGTCCGGCGGTGGTGACCAGGAACCCGACCACGTAGGCAGAGGTGTCCGCGGTCTGCGGAATTTCGCTGCCGTGCGCCCAACCGTGTGCAAGCCCGAACAAGGCCGTCGCCAGCGCCGCGATCGGCAAGGCCGGGCGCCGGTCAAGCGCGATGGCGACCCCCAAGGCCAGGACCGACAGCGCAATCATTGCCTCGGTCGCCGCAAAGGCGATGTTCCATATCGCGGCCAGGCTGCCAGCAGCCATGGCGCAGACGAAGGCCACTGGCACTGTGACGATCGCCCTGCGCCCCAGCTGCGCGCTCCAGGCGCCGACGGCCAGCATGGCCAGCATGTGATCGATCCCCGTAATCGGATGCAGCCACCCACTGCCTGCAAACCCATGGGCGAATGCAGGCTGGACACCGAAACCGACCCACAGCAAGACCGCGAAGCGGGCGACGCGGGCGACGCGTGCGCCGGTCCGCGCGGTGGCGACCGCGCTGGTGAGCGTCATTCGCGCGTCAACATAGTCGCCCGGCGCACGGCCGCCCCGCCAGCCCTGCGCGGCTTCTTCACGCAGCCACGGTGGTCGAACTCCGGCGATGCAGGCGGACGATGGTCACCAGGGCGATGATGGCCGGAATCATCGGGAACAACGCGGTGTACATGCCCGAGAAATACTCGTAGCCGATGCCGAATTTGCGCATGGCCATGATCGGGAAGGTCAGCACGTGGGCGGGTTCGCCGAGGATCATGCCGACGATCAGGAACCAGAAGATGAAGTTGCCGAACGGCTGACGCTTCCAGAGGCTCCACGCGGCGGCGAACCAGAATATCGGACCGACGAGCGCGATGTCGATCATGAAGTTGCGCTCCGTCCAGGGCACGCCGGTGATGCCGGACACCGCCTTGGCGAAGTCGGTGATCGCCTCCTCGCCGACGTGCAGGTAGAACATGGTGAGCAGCAGCAGGAACAGCGGCACCGCCCAGGCCGGATCGGCCGGACGGCGCGCGGTGGTCAGCCGCCAGCCAACCATGCCACCGAGCATCGAGCCGGAGATGATCGCGACCGGCACCGGACCGGCACTGCGGTACATGTTGACCGCATAAACAGCGACGAGCGCGAGGAAGAGGACGGTCCAGAGGTTGAGTTGATAGGAGCTGACCGGTGCCGGTGCTTGCGCTGACACCTGGGCCGCCGCCTTGCCCGAAAGAAAGCGCTGGCAGATGACGACGCCGTTGAACATCAAGCCAATGGCGGCCGCGCCACCGAGGAAGGTGAGGGGCGTGAGCGGCCGGCCGCCGAGCAAGCCGATCCACAGCTGCAGCAGGCCCTCGGCGATGACCCAGAGCGCAGTCCACCATGCCATGCAGTGGCCGATGTGCTGGCGACGGCTCAGGTAGTAGCCACCGAGCAGCATGAAGCAGACGGGCAAGCAGATGAGTGCAAAGAACCAGTTGCCATCGTTGATCGCGAACCGTGCCGCGAACAGCGGCTTGTAGCTTTCCTCCAGCATGCCGACCCAGCCCGACAGGTAGCGGAAGGTCTGCAGCACGAGCAGCAGGGGAATGCTGAACAGGTAGGGTGCAACGACCCGATCGCTCGCGGCATCGCTCGGCGTTCCGATCGCCAGCCAGGCCAGGAAAGCGAGGCCGCTGATCGTGACGATACCGATGGCCACGCTTGGGCCGACGGCGAAGACCGCGACTGCGACGGCCGTCAGGGCGGTGGAGAGGATCGTCAGGGCTGACGCCAGCTTGGTTTGCATGCTCACCTCCTCGCTTGCGCAAAGACGACTAGTCAACGTATGTTGACTTTAATCGCGCCCAGTTGTGTTTGTCAACGGGCGTTGGCAAACTGGCGCCATGAAGAACGCAGAGCACCAGACGAAATCGGACCGCACCCGCGCGGCCATCGTTGCGGCGGCGCAGGAGGTGTTCGCCGCAAAGGGCTACGAGCAGGCCACGGTGCGCGACATCGCCGCGCGCGCCGCCATCGATCCGGCGATGGTCATCCGCTACTTCGGCAGCAAAGACGCGCTGTTCGCCCGCGTCGCGGTATTCGATCTGAAGCTGCCCGACTTGAAGGCGGGCGATGGCAACCGAATCGGCGAAACCCTTGTCCGTCATTTCCTGAGCGTATGGGAGACCGACGCCAACGGTGGGTTTGCAGTTTTGTTGCGTTCTGCCGCGTCGAACGAGTTTGCAGCAAAGAAGCTGCGCGACGTGTTCGCAGGGCAGGTGCTGCCCGCGCTCGCCCGCGTGGGCGGAACCGCTCGCGCAGCCGAGCGCGCCGGTCTGGTCTCGAGCCAGTTGCTCGGGCTGGCGCTGTGCCGCTACGTCCTCAAGCTACCGCCCGTCGTTGCTATGCCCCGCGAGTCGATCATCGGCGCGGTTGGCAAAACCATTCAGCGGTATGTCACGGGCCGTTGATCAGTCCGTCTGCGCGCCAAGAACCAGCCGTCGTTGCCGTATCGGCCGCGCGAGCGTCTCATGTGGGTCGTAAAGAGTCCGCCGCCCACACGCGGCGGGCAGACGCCGCTTGCCCCCGCTCTCAGGGCCGCGCGGCGAAGCTCGAGGCGCTGGCCATCGGCCAGTACAGGCGGAACGGATAGGAAAATCTATCCGCCCCAGGCTGCGTTGCACCGCACGATTTGGCCATTCTCGCGCTCCCTGGTCCCGGTTTGACGGCGCACAATGCAGCTTATGTTGCCCCACGAGCCGCTATTGGTAAACAATTTTCAACCGGGCAACCGTCCAATTGAACATGGGCCTATTTCAACATCGGCTTTAGCCGTTTCATGATTTCCGGGCTGTCGGGCTCGACTGCGCTGCGATAGCCTTAGACGGTCTTGCCGTCGGGCGCGATCAGGTATTTGTGAAAACACCCGGCCGTT
>VGEI01000443.1 GCA_016869415.1 Alphaproteobacteria bacterium | reverse complement strand
CACTCGCAGCAAAGGCGTGGTCCGTCTCGGGCAAAGTCTGCAAACGGGCCTCGATCTGGCTATAGATGAAGCGTTTGAGCGCTGACGCCGCCGGATTGCCGGAATCAAGGATCTCACCGGTGTCGAGCCCGTGGACGGTCGTGTAGTCCTTGCGCAGTGTCTCGCTGTCGATGACGAACGCCGCGAGGGCACGATTGAAATCCCATAGCGACGGATAACCGTGCCGGTCACCGATATGCGCCGGCTTGATCAGCCGATCGAAATCGACGAGACGGTTCAGCGCTTCCATATCGCCCGCCTGGGCCAAGGCAATCGCCCGGTGCCCGTGTGTGCCCGCACTGGCCATGCCGAGGCGCACGCAGAGATCGAGATGCTCCAAAGCCTCTCGGCCATTGCCTTGCTTGAGCAGCATGATGGCCATGAGCTGATGCGCCGTGACATGGGTCGCGTCAACAGCCAGCAGTTGCTTGAGCACTGTCATTGCCTCTTCGCTGCGCTGCGTATTCACCAGAAGGTTGGCGAGATTGAACAGGAATGACGGGTTCGTCGGCTCGATCTCGACAGCTCGGCGCAAGGCTGCCAAGGCCTCGTCGTTGCGCCCGAGCCCGCTGAGAACAAAGCCCAGATTGTCGTGCGTCTTGGCGTAGGCAGGTGCAGCCCGTAGCGCCTCATGCAACCATTTCTCCGCATCGGCACTGTCGCCCCGCTGAAAACGCAGCACGCCGAGCAGCCGCAACGCATCGATCTCCGCAGGGCTGGCAGCCAGGACGCGGCGGTACAGCGCCTCGGCGTCGTCCAGTCGCCCGGCTTGGTGGTGGGCGATCGCGGTCACGATGTCGGTGGAAGCGGCGCTCGTGGCAGTCATGGCGCTGGATGTTACACGGACGGCTCGGCGTCTTCGACAGTCTGCTTGCGCGCAGCCCGGTGAGTGCGGGAAGCTTCCCCATGACCCGCGAGGAATGTTTGACGCGCGATCGCGTCGATCCGATCGCCGCGCATCGAGGCAATTTCACGCTGCCGCCGAACACGATCTATCTCGACGGCAACTCGCTTGGCGCCATGCCCAAGGCGACAATGGCTCGGCTCGAGGAAGTCGCTCGGCGTCAGTGGAGCGCTGATCTCATAACCAGCTGGAACCGCCATGGCTGGATCGATCTACCCTTACGGGTAGGCGGCAAGATTGCCCGGCTGATTGGTGCCGAGGCGACTGAAGTAGCCGCAACAGACTCCACATCTGTAAATCTTTTCAAGGTATTATACGCCGCCCTTGAGATGCGGCCGACGCGCCGAAAAATCCTGTCGGAGCGCGGTAACTTTCCCACCGACCTTTACACAGCCGAAGGCCTGACCAAGGCCCTCGGCAACCGGCATCGGCTGGAGCTTGTCGAGGCCGACAAACTGCCGGCCGCCATCGACGACGATACCGCCGTGGTGATGCTGACCCACGTCAACTATCGCAGCGGCGCGCTGCACGACCTCAAGGCGCTGACCGCGGCAGCCCATGATGCCGGGGCGCTGACGATCTGGGATCTGGCGCACAGCGCCGGTGCCGTGCCGCTAGACCTCACGCGGGCCAACGCCGACTTTGCGGTCGGCTGCGGGTACAAGTATCTCAACGGCGGGCCGGGCGCGCCGGCGTTTCTCTATGTCGCCGGCCGTCACCAGGCAGAATTCGTCCAGCCGTTGACCGGTTGGCTTGGCCATGCCGCGCCCTTCGCCTTCGAAACGTCCTATCGGCCGGCCCCCGGCATCGCCCGGGCGCTATGCGGCACGCCGCCGATCCTCTCGCTGGCTGCACTCGAAGTGGGTGTCGACAGCGTCCTCGCCGCCGACGCCCAGGCCCTACGCGCCAAGTCGATGGCGCTTGGCGACCTGTTCATTGACGCAGTCGAAGGGCAGGGGGGAGATCAACTAGCCCTCCGCCTCGCGAGCCCGCGCGACGCCACCCACCGCGGCAGTCAGGTCTCATTCCGTCACGCCGAAGGCTACCCGATCATGCAGGCCCTGATCGCCCGTGGTGTGATCGGGGATTTCCGTACTCCCGATATCCTGCGTTTCGGCTTCGCGCCGCTCTATATCCGCCATGTCGACGTCTGGGATGCCGCGGCCGCACTGATCGACGTCGTGAAGAGCCGGGCCTGGGACCGACCTGAGTTCAAGCGGCGCGCTGCCGTCACCTGAAGGAGAGCCTCATGGCCGAAACGCCCCTCGGCGCCCATACCGACTTCGCCGGTAACAGCTATGGCGACTATCTGGCGCTCGACCAGTTGCTCGGCGCCCAGAAGCCGCGCTCCCTCAATCACAACGAGATGCTGTTCATCGTTCAGCACCAGACAACGGAGCTGTGGCTGAAGCTCGTGCTGCACGAGCTGCGGGCCGCGCGCCGTTCCATCGCGGACGACGACATGGCGCCGGCCTTCAAGAGTGTTGGCCCGGGTGAGCCGGATCATGGCGCAGCTCATCCAGGCTTGGGACGTACTCTCGACCCTCACACCCAGCGAGTACCTAGCGTTCCGTGACAGCCTCGGCCGCGCGTCCGGGTTCCAGTCGCACCAGTACCGCCTGATTGAGTTTCTTCTGGGGAATCGCAATCAGGGGATGCTGGCACCCCACCGCCACCGGCCGGACCTTTACGCCGAGCTCACCACCGAACTTGCCGTCCCTAGCCTTTATGACGAGGCTATTCGCCTGCTGGCCAGGCGTGGATTTGCCATTGCCCCGGAGTCCTGCACGCGCGACTGGGCCGTGTCCCGCCAGCCTGACACCAGCGTAGAAGCGGCCTGGGTCGCGGCCTACCGCGACCCCGCGCATCACTGGGAACTTTATGAGCTGGCGGAAGAGCTGGTCGACCTGGAGGACTATTTCCGCCAATGGCGGTTCCGCCACGTGACCACGGTCGAACGGGTGATCGGCAGCCGGCGAGGGACCGGCGGCACCGCCGGCGTGCCCTACCTTAAGTCCTTGCTCGAGGTCAGGCTTTTTCCCGAATTGTGGGATTTGCGCACGCGCCTCTAGGGGGCTACCCGAATCGGGCAGCGCCCGGCTTGGGTGGGCCCGAATGTATAGGCAAGGCCTTCATGATTAAGTAATCGCTTTCAGGGACTATGGTATTGTTCGCTCAACAGAAAACGCCATGCCCGCGTTTCCGGTCGGGCGGCTTTTAGATTGCAGTAGCACCGTCATATGCTTTAGTTGTTAGAGACCGAC
>VGEI01000442.1 GCA_016869415.1 Alphaproteobacteria bacterium | reverse complement strand
CGAACGTTTGCTCAACGCAAGACCTCGAAAGTCCCTCGGCTTCCGTTCACCGCAAGAGGTTTTTGACTCCCTCGCTGGCCCCTAAATCCCTATGCACTGGCGAGTTGAATCTGCCGTGCTTATAGTCTCAGCCCGAGCGTATTTTTAACCATAATCGTTTCGCATCGGATCAACCATGGACGGATCCGCGCCTCCGCGTGAGGTGCAGCGTCAGCGCGATATCGTTGATCGGCGCGCGGTCATGGCGACGCTCGAGGCGATCGCGCGGGCCGATGATCTCGGCGCTGACGTCCGCCGCGTCAAGGTTCGCGACGCGCTCAGGGAGGTACTCGGCAAAGGGCGTGCTGAGATCCGGGCGCGCTTCGAACGCGGCGAAGGTGCCGGCGAGGCCGGCATCGGTACCGCCTGCGTACGAGCCAACAGCTTCCTCATCGACCAGCTCGTGCGCATCGCCCATGACTACGCCGACTGGTACGAGTACCGGGTATCCAACCCCACATCGGCCGAGCGCCTCGCCATCGTCGCCGTCGGCGGCTACGGAAGGGCCGAGCTCTGCCCCCAGTCCGACATCGACCTGCTGTTCCTGCTTCCCTACAAGCAGACGCCGCGCGGCGAGCAGATCGTCGAGTTCATCCTCTACATGCTTTGGGATCTTGGCCTCAAGGTCGGTCATGCCACGCGGTCGCTGCAGGAATGTCTGCGCCTGGCGCGCGAAGACATGACCATCCGCACCGGCCTGCTGGAATCCCGCTACCTGTGGGGTGACAACAAGCTCTACGCCGAGTTGCGCAGGCGCTTTCTCGCCGAAATCGTCAAGGGCACCGACGCCGCGTTCGTGGCGGCGAAGCTGGACGAGCGCAACGAGCGCCACAAGCGTCTCGGTGATTCGCGCTATGTGCTCGAACCGAACGTCAAGGAAGGCAAGGGCGGCCTGCGCGACCTGCACACGCTGTTCTGGATCGCCAAGTACATCCACCGTGTCGAACGGGTCGAGGATCTGGTCGTCAAGGGCGTGCTAACCGTCGAGGAGGCCCAGAAATTCGCCAAGGCGCAGGATTTCCTGCTGCTCGTGCGCTCGCATCTGCACTACATCGCCAACCGGCCGGAGGATCGTCTTACCTTCGACGTGCAGAGCGAGATCGGGCGCCGCATGGGCTACACCGACCACCGCGGCACGCGCGGGGTCGAGCGCTTCATGAAGCACTATTTCCTGGTGGCCAAGGATGTCGGCGACCTGACACGCATCTTCTGCGCGGCGCTGGAGATTGAGTCCGAGGTCAAGCCGCGCTTCAGCCTCACATCCCTGCCGCTCGGTCCCTTCGGCCGCAAGACGCGGCGGACGGTCGAGGGATTCGCCATCGAAAGCGGCCGCCTCACCGTCGCCAAAGTTTCGGCCTTCGCCGACGATCCGGTGAACTTCCTGCGTATCTTCCGCGTGGCGCAGACGCATGGGCTCGACATCCATCCCTACGCCCTACGCCTGATCCGCCAGAATCTGCGGCTGATCGATTCCAGGCTGCGCGCTGACAAGGAGGCGAACCGCCTCTTCCTCGAAATGCTGACGGATCCGCGCGACGGCGAGGTCACCTTGCGTCGACTCAACGAAGCCGGTGTCTTCGGCCGTTTCGTGCCCGATTTCGGCCGCGTGGTCGCGCAGATGCAGCACGACATGTACCACGTGTACACGGTCGACGAGCACACGATCTTCTGCATCGGCATCCTGCAGCGCATCGAATCGGGCGCACTCAAGGAAGATCACCCGCTGGCCAGCGAGATCATCCACAAGATACAGTCGCGTCGCGCGCTCTATTTCGCCCTGATGCTGCACGACATCGCCAAGGGCCGCGGTGGTGATCACTCGATCCTCGGCGCCGAGATCGCCCAGAAGCTGGGTCCGCGCATCGGCCTCAGCGAGGAGGAGACTGAGACGGTGGCCTGGCTGGTGCGCTGGCACCTGGCCATGTCGAACACCGCCTTCAAGCGTGACATCCAGGACGCGCAGACCATCCGCGGCTTCGCCGAGCTGGTGCAGTCGCCGGAGCGCCTGCGCCTGCTGCTCTGCCTGACCGTCGCCGATATCCGCGGCGTCGGCCCGACGGTGTGGAACAACTGGAAGGCCGCCCTGCTGCGCGAGCTCTACCACCGCACCGAAGAGGCGCTAGCCGGGGTGGCGATCGGCGCCGGGACCAAGGGGCGAGCGGCGGATGTGCAGGCCGCACTACGCAAGGAGCTGGCCGACTGGCCGGACAAGGATTTCGCAGAGCATACGGCGCGCGGCTACCCCGACTACTGGCTGGCCTTCGACGTGGCGACCCTGGCGCGCCAGGCGCGTCTCGTGCGCCAGGCGGAGCGCGAGCGCGCCCCGCTCGCCGTCGATACGCGCGTCGATCGGGCGCGCGGTGTGACCGAGGTGCTGATCTACACCGCCGATCATCCCGGCCTGTTCAGCCGGCTGTGCGGCGCCATGGCGCTGGCCGGGGCCAATATCGCCGGGGCCCAGATCTGCACCATGTCCAACGGCATGGCGCTCGACACCTTCCTGCTGCAGTCGCCCAGCGTCGACGGCTCCGGCGGGCAGGCTGCGCTGCGGCCCGAACGCGTCGCCCGCCTTGCCACCCATATCGAGCAGGCGCTCTCCGGACGTATCCGCCTGCGCGACGCGCTGAGCAAGCGGCCGGCCATCGCCAGCCGGACGCGGGTTTTCCGCGTGCCGCCGCGCGTGCTGATCGACAACAAGGCTTCGGCCAGCGCCACGCTGATCGAGGTCAACGGCCGCGACCGTACCGGCCTGCTCTTCGAGCTGACCAGCGCGCTCACCTCGCTTGGCCTGTCGATTGCCACGGCGAAGATCGCGACGTACGGAGAGCGGGTGGTCGACGTCTTCTACGTCAAGGACGTGTTCGGTCACAAAGTCGATCAGGACGACAAGATGAAACGGATCCGCGAGCGCCTGCTCGCGGTGCTCGCCGATCCCGAGGATCGGACCGACAGCGACGACGCCGGCCGTCGCCGCCCCGTTTCTGAACCGCTCTCAGCCTAGGCATCGTTTTTTCGGAGCTGCTTATTGTGACCGATCTAACCCTGAAAATTATCGAATAAATACTAGACGACCACTTTCCGAATTCCGGATCGGGTTGGTCGGTCATCGGCCGTCCCGCTACCGTGTAGGTCCACTCGGGATTGGCACCTTCATAGATGGTTACCCCGGA
>VGEI01000441.1 GCA_016869415.1 Alphaproteobacteria bacterium | reverse complement strand
TCAGCTTGTCGCCGATCTCGCGGCGCACGGCGGTGAACAGGCGCTTGATCTGCGCCGGGTTGGCGTAACCGACCGTGTCGGCAAGGCCGACATCGTCGGCGCCGGCCTCGACCAGGCCGACGGCGAGGCGCAGCACCTCGCGCTCCGCGACCGGCCCATCGATGGTGCAGCCGAAAGCCGTCGACAGCCCGCCGGAGAGGTGCGGGCGCTTCTCCTTGGGCAGCGTGCGCAGGTACTCGGCGATGCGGCGAAACTCGGCCAGCTGTTCGTCGGGCGTCTTGCGCACATTGGACAGGCTGTGGCCCCTGCTGACCGAGAGCGGGAAGCTGAGCTTGTGCACGCCTGCCGCGACACCGCGCTCCGCCCCCTTGAGGTTGGGGATGAGTGCCGCCACCGAAAGGCCGGGGATGGTCAGGGCGTGCGCCACCACTTCGGTTGCGTCGCTGAACTGCGGGATCAGCTTGGGCGGCACGAAGGAGCAGACCTCGATCTCGCGCACGCCCGCGGCGGCCTCGGCGCCGATCCAGGCCATCTTCGCCGCGGTCGGCATGAACTGCTTGGTGTTCTGCAGTCCGTCGCGCGGACCGACCTCGCTGATCTCGACGTCGATGGTGCCCATGGTTCTTAGAACTGGGCTGTCAGAATTGAGGCGTCAATATCGTGCGCCCGATGACCTTGCCGGCTTTCAGTTCCGCCAGCGCCGCGGGCGCGTCGTCAAGCGGCCGCGTGCCCATCGGGATACGCGGCACCTTCCCCTGGCGCACCAGAGCGAGCAATTCCTCCATCTCGCGCAGGCTGCCGGTATAGGAGCCCTGGATGGTGAGTGCCCGCTGCGGAAAGAGCGGCAGCGGGACGGTGATCTGCCCGCCGTAGAGGCCGACGATGACCAGCTTGCCGCCTTTGCTGATGCTGTCGATGGCAAGCTGCACCGTGGTCGGGCCGCCGACCAGGTCGAGCACCGACCAGACCGCACCACCTGCCGCCTGCTTGAGCTGCGCCACGGCGTCGGGCGCCGCCCCGTCGATCGCGGCGACGGCGCCGGCCTTCAGCGCCGCCTCGCGCTTGGCCGGGCTGATGTCGACGGCGATAGCCGCCTTGCCGCCAAGCGCCTGGTGAATGGCGATGCATTGCAGGCCCAGGCCGCCGGCGCCGATGATGACCAGCGGATGGCGCTGCAGCGTGTCGAATTTGCGCAAGGCACTGTAAGTCGTGAGGCCGGAACAGGCATGCGGTGCTGCTTCCGCCGGCGACACGTTGCCGATGTCGAGTAGGTAGCGCGGATGGGGCGCGATGATGTGGTCGCTGTAGCCGCCGGGCTTCTGGATGCCGAGATAGCGGGGCGCCATGCAGTGATTCTCGAGCCCGTCCCGGCAGACGCCGCAGGTGCCGCAGCCGATCCAGGGATAGACGAGGCGCCGGTCGCCGGGCTTCACGCCGCTCGCCTCCGGCCCGCAGGCCACGACTTCGCCCACTGTCTCGTGACCGAGCGTGTGCGGCAGCTTCATGCCGCGGTCGGCCATGTTGAGCCGTTTGCCGCCGCCCATGTCGAAATAGCCGTCGGCGATGTGCACGTCGCTGTGGCATACGCCCGCTGCCGTCACCTTGAGCAGAACCTCGGTGCCTACAGGTTTCGGTGTGGGCCGCTCGATGCCCTTCAGCGGCGCGCCGTACTCGACGATGTCGTAACTCTTCACCTGCGTTCTCCCTTGCTGGCCGCGCATTCAACACCCTGGGCGGGGCGGCATCAATACGACTTGGGCAGTCCCAGAACCTTCTCGGCGATGAAAGACAGGATGAGCTGCGGGCTCACCGGCGCAAGGCGCGGCACCCAGGCTTCGCGCAAGAAACGCTCGACGTGGAATTCTTTGGCGTAACCCATGCCGCCGTGGGTCAGGATCGCCGTCTCGCAGGCCTTGAACCCGGCCTCGGCCGCGAAGTATTTCGCGGCGTTGGCCTCGGCGCCGCAAGGCTGCTTGCGGTCATAGAGCGTCGCCGCCCTGAGCACCAGCAGGTCGGCGGCCTCGAGCTCGATCCAGCGCTGGGCGAGAGGGTGCTGGATACCCTGGTTCTGGCCTATCGGCCGGTCGAAGACCACGCGCTCCCCGGCGTAGCGCGCCGCGCGGCGCAGCGCGGCTCGCCCGAGGCCGACAGCCTCCGAGGCAATCAGGATGCGCTCCGGGTTGAAGCCGTGCAGGATGTAGGAAAAGCCCTTGCCTTCCTCGCCGATGCGGTCGGCGACGGGCACGCGCAGCTCGTCGATGAACAGCTGGTTCGAATCGACCGCCTTGCGGCCCATCTTGTCGATCTCGCGCACCTCGATGCGGGCACGGTCGAAGTCGGTATAGAACAGCGTCAGCCCGTCGGCTGGCCGCGCCTCGTCGCGCGGACCGGTGCGGGCCAGCAGCAGCAGGCGGTTGGTCACCTGGGCGGTCGAGATCCAGATCTTCTGGCCGTTGACCACATAGCGGTCTCCGTCGCGCACGGCTTTGGTCTTGATGCGCGAGGTGTCGAGCCCGGCATTGGGCTCGGTCACGGCGAAACAGGCTTTGTCATCGCCCTTGATCAGAGGCGGCAGAAAGCGGCGCTTCTGCTCGGCGCTGCCGAAGACCACCACCGGGTTGAGCCCGAAGATGTTCATGTGGATCGCCGAGGCACCGGAGAAGCCGGCACCCGATTCGGCGATGGTGCGCATCATCAGCGCCGCCTCGGTGATGCCGAGACCGGCACCGCCGTACTCCTTGGGCATGGCGATGCCCAGCCAGCCGGCCTCGGCGAAAGCCTTGTGGAATTCGTGCGGGAACCCGCCCTCGCGGTCGCGGGTCAGCCAGTAGGCATCGTCGAAACGCTGGGCGATCTTCGCCACCTGGTCGACGATCGCCTGCTGCTCTTGAGTGAGCGTGAAGTCGAGACTCACGGCGTCAATTCCCGGGTCCAGAATATCATCGGCTTGGACGATTCCGCCGCCTCATCGAGATCCTGCCAGGCGAAAGCGGTGCGCAGCTCCGGCCGCCTGGTATAGCCGCGCCGGCTCCAGAACTCGTCCAAGGGCACGTAGTCTTTGGGGCGGTGCGGGTGATCGGCCGGGCGCTCGACCGCGCAGAAGGCTGCCGTCTTGAAGCCCAGCGACCGGGCCCGGGCCTCGCGCTCGTTGAAGAAGGCAACGCCGATGCCGCGGCCGCGATAGCTGCGCAGCAGCACCGATTCTCCGAAA
>VGEI01000440.1 GCA_016869415.1 Alphaproteobacteria bacterium | reverse complement strand
GTAGAGTTCGAAATCCTGCGAGGCCACACGAAGGGCGTGAACCACCGAGTTGGTGGCGCCTTCGGCCTGCCGGAGCCAGACCCCGGTCGGCGAGACCGAAAGTAGGCTGGAACGGCCGCGGAACAGCTGGGCTTCAAGCTGCTCGTATTTCGAGTAGAGGACCGCGCTTACGGGATTGAAGATCGCCAGGATCAGGCCGCCGATCAGGACGGCCGCGCCAACCACTGGGAAGAGGAACTGCCAGACCGATACCCCGGCGGCCCGCACGATGGTCAACTCGTGGCTGCGTGTCAGGCGCCAGAAGGCGATCATCGAAGCGAAAAGCACGACGAAGGGCACTATCTCCTGCGCCAGCTTGGGCATCTTTAGGAGTGTCAGTTGCACCAGAACATCGGCTGACGCGGTTGTCCGTCCGGCGGAGCGACGCAGGAGTTCGACGACATCGAAGAGGAAGACGATTAGCAGCAGGGTGCAGAGCACGCCGGTGAAGCAGACCAGGAATTGCCGGCCAATGTAGGTGGAAAGGGTCGGAGAAATGCGCATGGCGATGGCGAGTCTGCGTTCGGGCAATCTAACACGCGCAAGCCGGCGCGCCGGTGGCGGTTTTGCGGTCGCCGTTGGCCGGAAGAGGTGCTCCCGATACGTGAACAAATAACGAACATAGGGGCATACCGCGTTGAAAACCGGGCCTTTCTTTATCCACAGATTGGGGCTAGATTTCGCCCCATCCGGCGGTCAATCCCCGCCGGGAGCGCCGTGAGGGGAAGCATTCATCCATGAAGATTGCGTTTGCCAAGCCGGAACAGACCAATTCCGGAACCTTAGTCGTGGGCGTCAATGAAGAGCGCAAAATGACTCCCTCGGCGGCGGCGCTGGACAAGAAGTCGGGCGGTATTCTGACCCGGGCCATGGCGTCGAGCCGCTTCAAGGGACGCAAGGACGATCTCCTCGACATCGTCGCTCCCAAGGGCCTCCCGCTCTCCCGCATCCTGCTGGTCGGCTTGGGCAAGCTCGACAAGCTCGACCCCCTGCGGGTTCAGGCTGTCGGCGGCAACATCGTCGCGCATCTCAACCGAGCCGGCGAGACCAAT
This sequence comes from Alphaproteobacteria bacterium, assembly GCA_016869415.1. GTDB lineage: Bacteria > Pseudomonadota > Alphaproteobacteria > CACIAM-22H2 > CACIAM-22H2 > VGEI01. The sequence goes on along the minus strand of VGEI01000440.1, from coordinate 2,122 downwards.
GCGACGATCCAGGTGGACCAGCTGCCCGGCTCGCCGGTAGGCGCGCCCGACATGGCGGCGCATATCGCCTACGGCGCGAAGTTGCGCTCCTACCGTTTCGACAAATACCGCACCAAGGAGAGAGAAGAGAACAAGCCGACCCTGCGCTCCTTGACCCTGATGGTCACGGATGTGGCGGCGGCGCGGAAGGCATCGGCCCCTCTGGACCGCACGGCGGACGCGATCTTCTTCACCCGGGATCTGGTCTCGGAGCCGCCGAACGTCATCTATCCCGAGAGTTTCGCCGAGCGCTGCAAGCGACTGACCGCCGTCGGCATCAAGGTCGAGGTGCTGGACGAGAAGCAGCTCGCCAAGCTGGGATTCAACACACTGCTGGCTGTCGGGCAGGGCAGCTCCCGGCCATCGCGTGTCGTCATTCTGCAATGGAACGGCGCGCCCAAGGCCAAAGACAAGCGTCCCGTCGCCTTCTGCGGCAAGGGCGTGTGCTTCGACACCGGCGGCATCTCGATCAAGCCGTCTGCCGGCATGGAAGACATGAAGTGGGACATGGCAGGTGCCGGCGTGGTCGCCGGCCTGATGGAGGCGCTGGCGGCACGGCGCGCCAAGGTCAACGCCGTCGGTGTGGTCGGGCTGGTCGAGAACATGCCGTCGGGTTCCGCCACGCGGCCTTCGGACATAGTGAAGTCGCTCTCCGGCAAGACGGTCGAGATCCTGAACACGGACGCCGAAGGGCGGCTCGTGCTGGCCGATGTCTGCTGGTACACACAAGACCGCTTCAAGCCCAAGGCGATGATCGATCTTGCGACCCTGACCGGAGCGGTCATCGTGGCGCTCGGTCACGAATACGCCGGACTGCTTTCCAACAACGATGACCTGTGCAAGCACCTTACCGCGGCCGGCGAGGCCGTCGGCGAGAAGCTCTGGCGCCTGCCTCTAGGCGAGGCCTATGACCGCGACATCGATTCCGACGCCGCGGACGTCAAGAATATCGGCTCGAACCGGGCGGCCGGCACGATCATCGGGGCGCAGTTCATCCACCGCTTCGTCAACGACGTGCCTTGGGCGCATCTCGATATCGCCGGCGTGGCCTGGAGCAAGAAGGACACGGCGACGGTGCCGAAGGGCGCCACGGCCTTCGGCCTTCGGTTGCTCGACAAGCTGGTCGCCGACCACTACGAGGAAGCCGGCGGTTGAAGTTGATCTGACTGGCTCGCACGCGACCGCCCCACCAGCCCCGCGCGCTCGCCGGCGAACACGCCTCCGCGTGTTCGGAGACTGATGGCGGACGCTGGCCTGATGACCGAGATCCGCTTCTATCATCTGACCACGACGACGCTCGATCGGGCGCTGCCGGTGCTGCTCGAAAAGGTGCTGGCGCGTGGCGACCGCGCGGTGGTCATGGCCGGCTCGGATGAGCGCGTCTCTGCCCTCGACACGGCGCTATGGACTTATGACGACCGCTCCTTCCTGCCGCACGGCACGGCGCGCGATGGGCACGCCGAGGACCAGCCGGTCTGGCTGACCGCGAACAACGAGAACCCGAACGGTGCCAAGGTTCTGCTCCTGACAGACGGCGCTGCCGCCGACCCCCAGGGCTGGTCTCTGGTGCTGGAGATCTTCGACGGCAATTCCGAGGACACGGTCACGGCAGCCCGGGCGCGCTGGAAGGCGCATAAGGAAGCGGGGCATGAGCTGACCTACTGGAAACAGGATCCTCAGGGCCGCTGGGAAAAAGCCGGTTAGCGCCTACCGCGCATAGAGGCCTTTTTCGATGGCGCGCCCCGCGGCGATGGCTGCCGCTACGTCGAGGCTTGGCGTAGCCACGTTCGCGGCCCGGGCAAAGGCCAGCGGTATCATCACCATTGCATCGAGCTCCAGCGGCCGCCCGCGCTCGTAATCCTGGAGGATGGACGGCTTGTGCCGGCTTCCACTCCTGGGGCGCGGTCGCGGCTCGACCATGACACCATGCGCTGCGGCTATGGCCGTTCCCTCACCTGTGAGACGGTCCGCGATCTCCCGCAAGGCCGGGTCGTCTTCGATCACGTTGACGCCGGCGCCGAGGAGCAGGCCAAGGGTCGAGTAGGCGAGGTTCTGGACGAGCTTGCTCCAGATCGTTTGCCGG
>VGEI01000439.1 GCA_016869415.1 Alphaproteobacteria bacterium | reverse complement strand
CCCGACAGTCCATCCGAGGAATAAACCAGGGCGCATGAAGGCCCCCCGCGGGGGGCCTTCCTGCCGTCAGCCGTGATGCATTTTTACTCCGGCCAGCCGATGCATTTTTACTCCGGCGTTGACACCCTCGCAAGCGAGGCCCGGGCGAGCCAGTCCGGCAGCGACTCGGAGTCATAAAAGCGTCCGGCATGAAGAAACTTGTCCTCTTTATCGTGCTGCCGTTGCTGCTCATTGTCGGAGCGGCAGCCGGCCTGTATTTCGCCGGGATATTCCCGGGCGACGAAGAGGCCGCCGATGGCCCGCCCAAACCGGCAGGGATCGGCATCTATTTCGACGTGCCGGATTTCATAATCAATTTGAAGCCGCGCGAAGGGAAGGTCGTGTTTCTTCAGCTCAAGATGAATATCGAGCTGAAAAAGCAAGAAGATGTCGATCGTTGCAAGCAAAACCTGCCCCGCCTGCAGGATGCCGTTTTGGGCTATTTCCATCGCATGGACCCCGAGCAAATCCAAAAGGATCCAGGGTTCGTGCATATCCGCGCCGAGCTCTTGCAGCGAATGCGGAACACGGTCAAACCGCCGATCGATATTCTCAGCGTCAATATCAGCGACCTTCGGATCCAATAGATTCAGGCCGAGTCGGGCGCTACAGCCGATCGTAACTTTGGTGGGGACAAAGATTCTGATATATAATGCAGCCTAGGTTAGCGCTGATTTGGCTGGAATTTTAGACAATCTTGGAGGTGCTGGTGAAAACCCTGCCGCCGAACAAGACCGCGGTGCTCGCCGCCGACATCGTCTTCCAGGGTAATATCCAGAGCGAAGGCGATATCGAGCTTGATGGTGTGATCGACGGCAACGTTGCCTGCCGGCTTCTGCATATCGGCCGCACCGGCGCGGTCAACGGCAACATCGTCGCTCACGAAGTCACGGTCTACGGCGAGGTGAGCGGCAGCATCATTGGCCATTCAGTGCGCGTGTGCGCCAGCGGCAAGGTGATGGGCACGCTGTCGTACGAGAATCTGGTTGTCGAGCAGGGCGCCTATCTCGACGCGGATTGCAGCATGCTACGCGCCAAACCAGACATGCTGCGGTCCGAGCGGCCGGCAGCCGCGCTGGCATCGGGAGCCGTTTTGTCTTAAGGTTCTGGTGATGGGGCGGTCGGCCGACGACGTCCTACCGATGTCATGAAGGTTGCGCTCGATGCCGGCCGATTTCGATGATATGCAGCGCCGTGCGATGGGCATCCTGTCGGATGCATCGCAGAAGGTGATGGGTAAGGTTAGCCTCGTCTACCAAACTATTAAGAACGCTTATGAAACCGGCGACTTGGTCGACTATCTGACGGCCAGTTCCGTATTCAACGCGCTGCCCGGTACCAAGCGCAATCAGATCGGCCACACCGCATACGAACAGGCGCGCGACGCGGTCGGCAAGCCCGGCACGGCGGTTCAGGCGGAGGCCCCGTCCCAGTTGCCGAAGCCAGTCCAGCTCATCCCCGTGATCGAACAGCAGCGCGCGGCACCTGTCCGCCCGCAGCAGCCGCCCGAACGCCCGGCACCGGCACGCATCCCCGACCGGATCGAGCCCGTCATTGCGCGGCCGGAACCGGCCCTCAGTCCTACCGTCGTTCCGTTGGAGCGGCCGGCGCGACCGGCAGCTCCTGTTGCACCCGCGCCCTCGGAAGAGCAGCGGCCCGCCGCCGCCAAGGTGGTCGAGATCGCGCCAGCCGCAGACCAGACGCCGGCCCAGCCCGAAGAGGTCGCGCCGCTCGCTCTTCCGCGCGCGGAGCCCGCGGCGCCCCGCACACCACAGAAGCCGAGCACGGAAAAGGTCTGGGGAACTGGCAGTGCTTCGCCCAATGTGGCGCCGCTTCCGACGATCGGGCGCGGCAAGCAGCAGGGGCAGACGGCGGCGACGCGTCCGGAGCCCAATCGCACGCCGCGCCCCGGCGGCGCCTGACAAGCCGGCGCCGAATCGGGCATTTCAGTTTCGATCGAGAATAGCGCCGGCTCTGGATCGTGCGCGGCGATCCGGCAGTAACGCAAAAGTCGGTTCAGCGGTACGCGCGTTTCAGTCGAAAACGCTGATCGTAGGTCACCAGCTCGCAAAACGGCGTGTGGCTCGCGACCGTGTTTCGGTCCGAGCGCGCGTTGATGCGCGCCTGGGCGACGCGATAGCCGCGCCGCGAGAGCCACGCCGTCATGCTGACGATGTAGTCGCTGTCCTCCTGGATCGGCAGGATCTCGGCGAGTTCGGCCCCCGCCGAGGTCAGGCGATAACAGGGCAGATTCAGCGGTTTCATGTTGGTGTTGTGGCTGACGCGCAGGACCTGGTCGCGATAGAGCAGATGCGTGATGTAGGTCTCTTCGCTCTGGCTCTTGAAAATCTTCATCTGGCCGGTGCCTGGGCGCAGGAGTCCGAGCTCCTCGAAGACGAGCAGATCGTCGGGAGCGATGCCTTTGCTTTCAAAGAAGGACTCGTCCAGCCGCATCACGAAGTTGTTGATCACGAACCGGGCGAGCCGCGCGAACAGATCGACCTGTTCGGGAGTGAGATTGGACAGCACGCTGATCGTACGAAGCGAGATCGCGCCGGGACGGAGGATCTGCTGGGCCAGAACGCGGGACCACAGCACCTGCATGGGCTCCGATTCGACCTCTGATGCGGCCGCGGCGAAGCGCGAGAGCCAATCCGGGTCAATGCGGTCTGTGGCGACGCCAGCGCCGGCCAGGCGCTCCATCGCTTGTCGCACGATCGATTCGAGGTTGATCTGCCGGCGCGCCTCCTGACGATCCAGACGCTGACGCACCCGGCGCGCGAGCGTCGACAATTCACCCGTCGACTCCACTCCGAGTTCGACGTGGAGGGTTTCGAGCACCCCCTCGAGGCCGGCATTCCCCGACTTTAGCTCACGCTGTGCCATGGCCCCCGCGGCTGGCAGAACTGCTGCGCCTATGATGCCGGATTGTTTCAGTCCTGCAAGGGGTTCGTGCCGGCCGGCATGCTGCCGATTGCCGCATCGTGCCAAAGAAAGCCGGGCCGGAGGGGGCTCCGGCCCGGTCACTCAGCTTCGAGAGAGAGGGGAGGGTGAATCCTCTCGATGAGTTATACCAACTCGCGCTGATCAGAACCCATGAGCCCAATCGCGCATTCCGAGGGACATGATGCGCCAGGGCTGAGCGACGAGCTTATTCCAGGCGTCGCAGCAGTGATTGA
>VGEI01000438.1 GCA_016869415.1 Alphaproteobacteria bacterium | reverse complement strand
TCGAGGGCGGGTGGCGCGCCGGGACGTAGACGGGAGCCAGCGGGTTGAGCGAGAGCAGGTGCTTGATGTCGGTCAGGATCAGCTCCTGATGCTGCTGCTCATGATGGCAGCCGAGCTCGATGAGCGGCGCGGCCTCTGCCTCGGCGCCGGTTTCCATCAGCCGGTTCATGGCTGCGTCGACGTGCTGGCGGTAGCGCTGGATCTCACCCAGCGAGGGGCGCGTCAGGAGGCCACGGTCGGGTCGCGGGTAGCGTTCGCCCAGCGCTTCGTAATAGGAGTTGAACAGGAAGTGGTAGTGAGGATCGAAGGGCTTATAGCCGTTGGCGAACCGCGCCAGCACGAACGCCTCGAAGAACCAGGTGGTGTGGGCCTGATGCCACTTGGCGGGGCTGGCCAGCAGCATCGACTGCACCTGCTGGTCCTCGGCGCTGAGCGGGGCGGTGAGTGCGGCCGTCGTCTGGCGGACGGTTTGGAACAGCGCGTGGAGCGCCGCACCGTGGCCGGCTGTCGCGGACTCGGCCGTTGAGTCAGGCATGGACACTCCACTCGCTGCTACAGACCACGCTACCTCCCCTTACAGGAGCGGCAAACAACATCCTCGTGATCAGGCGAAACCGGGTACCGCGCGGCCGAGCAGGCCGAAGGTCATGACCCCGCCGATCGCCGGCGGCGCGGTGACGGCGAACTGCCCCGGCCCGAGGTCGCGGGTCTCCAAGTCCTTCATCTCTAGCTGGCTGCGGACATAGATCTGGTCGGCAGTCTCGATCGCGTAGCCCGCCATCCATGGCAGCGTCGGCGGCTCGACGCCGAGCTTGGCGCTCACGAGTTCAGGCGGCAGGAAGATCAGTTCGCCGCGCGCCGAACGGAGCGCGCGAGCCGCGCCGTCCTTCTCGACGGGCAAGCCGGTATAGCGCGCGTAGCGCGTGGCGGCCTCGTCGGGATCGGCGACGGCGACGAACACGGCGGCCAGCCCGAAGGCCCGGTTGCGATGGTCAAGCCAGCGGCGCTGCCAGAGGAGCTCCGGCGTGTGCTGCTGCACGAACTGCACGCGGCCCTCGGGCATGGTGCCTGAGGGGACGCGCAGCACCGAGAAGCGCGCGGTCTGCTCGCCGTCCGGCGTGCCGATCGGCCGCTGGAGAGCCAGGACCGGCAGTGGTTGGAAGCCGGCGGAGTCGAGCCGTCGCCGGTCGGCCTCGGGATCGGCCGTGCCGAAGGCGACGAGGTGGACGCCGAGATAGCGGGCGATGGACTGCCGCAGCTGGTCGGCAATCGGCGTGGCGCCGGTCGGGGTCAGGATTTCGAGATAACCCCGGCGCAGCGTCACGCAACGATTGCCGGTCCCCGCCGGCGTGAGCGGTGCGTCTGGCGTCGGACGGTGACTCTGGGCCGAGAACGGCGTGACGGTGAAGCCGAAGCTCTCGAAGGCCTGCGCCGCTGCGTCGCTGTCCGGTACGAAATGCGCGATATGGTCGAGCACCAGCGTGCCGGTCCCAGGCTTCTGGCATTGCGCGATGTAGTCGTTGCGCCAGGCGGTCATGCGCTAAGCAAGCCCTACAGCTTCACCCAGGTCAACTCATGCTTGTTGTGAAACAGGTGCATGAGTTGCGAGCCGGGGATCGCGGCGAACGCACGTGCCGTTTCGTGATCGGTCTCGCCCTGGAATTTGAGGGTGCAGACGAAGCGTCGGGCACGCCCAGAATCCAGCCAGCGGCGGACGAGAGACAGGAGCCGGGTCGGATAGCAGACGACGTCCGAGCATAGCCAGTCGACCGGCTCGACCGCCGAGGGATCCAAGGCGAAGGCGCTGGCCTTCCGATACTCCAGCCGCGGGAGAGCGGCGATGCGGGGATCGAGAGGTGCCTTGTCGACCGCCAGCACCGTGGCGCCGGTCTCGTGCAGGACCCAGCTCCAGCCGCCGGGACTGGCGCCGAGGTCGAGACAGCGCTCGCCGGATTGCGGCCGCTGGCCAAGCCGGGTGAAGGTTTCCCAAAGCTTGAGATAGGCGCGATTCGGCGGGGCCTGCTTGTTCTCCGCGAACTCGACCTCGCCGTGGCGGAAGGGGCTGGAGCAGCGCGCCGCTGCGACGATGGTCTGGGGATCGAGCAGGGTCCAGGAGCCGAGGGGGGCGCTTGGCGCCGGGGCGGGAAAGACCAGCGGCTTGGGGCGCACCGCCGGCAGCTTCTCCTCGATCAGGCGTGCCCGTCGGTGGTGGGCCACGGCAAAGAGACTCCAGTTGCGCTGGATGGCACGGAGCGCCCGGGCGCCGTCACCGATCGACAGGATCGGGATGCGCACCGGGTCATGCCAGGCATTCTGCGCCCAGGCCGCCGGTCGCGGTGGGCCCTCGGCGAAGATCAGCCGGCCATGCTCGCCGACCACCGCGCCGAGTTCATTCTTGAGCTCGGTGACGTACCCATCTGCGGCGAGGTAGCCCGTCCAGCCCGTCGGTTCCGGCGACGGAGGGGCGGATGGCGGAGACGGTTCGGTCACCGGGGATGGAGTTCGGCGACCCGCAGCCCGCCATCGATGGGAAAGCCGGCGATCTCCTTGATCAGCTTGTTGACGATGGCGTGGGCGAAACTCTCGAAATCGTCGATGGCGATGAGGAATGCTCCGGTGCCACCGATAACGTTCTCGCGGTAGAAATCGTCGAGCGGCGGCTGCGGCCGCTGGGTCGCAAAGCCAGGCGTCGGGCGGTCATTCATGATCACCAGGCCGTTGATCGTGACACCGGCGGCCACGGCATCGTCGCGCGCCATGGCTGCCGGGCGGCCGCTGTTGTTAACGCCGTCGCCCGAGACGTCGATGACCCGCCGCGTGCTCTCTATGCCCCCCTGCCCGAAGAGCTTCATGGAGAAGTCGATGGCGCCGCTGATCGAGGTCCAGCCCCAGAAGCTGCGGGGTGTGTGGCGGATGGCCTCACCCAGCAGTTGGCCGCTCTCCGCATCGCTCACCACGGTCCACGGGATGATGACCTTCTGGAAATCGGCGCCGGCCCATTCGACCAGGGTCACGGCGATACGATGGTGCGGGTTCGCCTGTATGGCGCTGAGCACGGCTGGATGGGTGAAGGCATCGGCGTAGCCCGTCTTCTGCAGGTTGTATTCCTCGTCATCGACGCTGCGGGAAACATCGACCGCCAGGACCAGCTCAAGGTCTACGGTCATGGGGACCGCCAGCCCATGCGACAGGCCAGCCATGACCGTTAGCAGTTTGCT
>VGEI01000437.1 GCA_016869415.1 Alphaproteobacteria bacterium | reverse complement strand
TGCCGATCGAGAGCGCCGCTACGCTGAAGCGCGACTTTGACCTGATCACCGCGTCCGGTGTTCTCCACCACCTCGCCGATCCGCTGGCAGGAGCGCGGATTCTCGGCGACCGGTTGAAGCCGGACGGAGTCATGGCGATCATGCTTTACGGGCGTCACGGCCGCGTCGGTGTGGAGATGCTCCGCGGCGTTTTCGGTTCGCTTGGCCTGCGCCAGGACGCGGCCTCGCTGGACATCGTCAAGGACACACTCGCCCAGCTTCCGGCGGATCACCCCGTTCGCCCGCTACTCACCGCCGACGACACGAAGTTCGACGCCGGCCTTGTCGACCTGTTCCTCAACGCCCGGGAGCGCAGCTACACCGTCGGCGAATGCCTGAACTTTATCTCGCAAGCCGGACTTGCCTTCCAGGGGTGGGCCGACAACGGCCCCTACTATCCCGAGCTCCAGTTCAAGATCGGCAGCCCGATCTACCAGGCCATCTGCAAGCTTCCGGACCCTCAGATATGGGCCGCGATGGAGTTGCTGCGGCCGAATGACCTGTACACTCACCAGTTCATCGCGTGCCGCGCTACCCGGCCGCGCCGGCAGTATGAAACTGATTTCACCGGCACTGCCTTCCATGACTACGTGCCGTCATGGGCAAACGACTGGAATCTGGTCGAGAATGGCGGCCGGACGATGATTCAGCGGGGTCCGGCTTCCATCCCGATAGCCGGCCCGCAATTGTCCCTGGCGCGCGGCATCGACGGCGCCCGCACGCTGGGCGCCATCCTCGCGCAGATCGGCTGTCCAGGCGGTCAGCAATTCGGACGTGAGTTCTGGCGGGTGCTGTGGCGCGCGGGAATGATGCTGTTCCGCATTCCCGCGGCCGGTTAGGTCAGGGCCGGCTGGCGAGCGATCAGGCGGGAACCTTCATCCCTTTGCTGACGCCGGGACGGGCAGCGAGCGCGCCTGCCCAGCGCTTGAGGTTGTCGAGCTTGCCGGCGTTGTCGAGCAGTGCCATGCGGCCGGCCACTACCGGGTAGAGCGCGAAATCGGCGACGCTGAGCTCGCCGGCCAGGTACTCGGCCTCGCCGAGCCGCTTGTCGACATGGCGGAACATGTCGATCAGCCGCGTCTCGAAACTGGCGATGGCGGCGGCCGGCTTCTCGGGCAGCGAGCCGAGGCGGAACAAAGCGCCCGAGGTCGGCGCCTCGTCGGACATGGCGTGCAACAGCCATTGCATGGCCACGGCGCGCTTGGCCATGTCCTTGGGCAGGAACTTGCCGGTCTTCTCGCAGAGATAGAGGGCGATGGCGCCGGACTGGGACAGGGTGATCTTCTGGCCGCCCGGGCCATCATGGTCGACGATGGCCGGGATGGCGCCCAGTGGATTGATCTTCAGGTATTCCGGCGTCTTCTGCTCGCCCTTGGTCAGGTCGAGCTTGTGCACCGTGTAGGGCACACCGCACTCCTCGAGCATCACCGAAGCACGCCGGCCGTTGCCTGTTCCCGCCGTGTACAGATCGATCATCGTCGTCTCCCCCAAAAAATCAGCATGGGGAAGTCTTAGCGTTGACCTCGGCGGGCGGCAATCGAGAACTGCTCCGCTGCCTCTAGCTCAGCACCCGCATGGCACGCGCCACGCCAGGACGCGCCGCCATCGCGCTCATCCAGCGCTTCAGGTTCGCAAGGCCGCCCGACCGCTCGATCAGGTCGCGCCGCCGGTCGGCGAGCGGGTAAAGAGCGAGATCGGCAAGCGACAGCTCACCCGCGAGATACTCGGCTTCGCCCAGCCGCCGGTCGGCGAAGCTGAAGTATTCGTTCATGCGCTTGAGCAGATGCGCCATGGCCGCTTCCGGCTTCTCGGGAAGCGCTCCGAGGACGAAATGCACGCCGCTGAAGGCCTGGCTGTCCGACATGACGTGCATCAGCCATTGATAGGCCAGCGCCCGCTTCATGCCGTCGCGCGGCAGGAACCGGCCGGTCTTCTCCGCGAGGTAGAGCAGCATGGCGGCGGACTGGGTCAATACGAGCTTATGCCCACCCGGACCGTCCTTGTCGATCATCGTCGGGATGGCACCCAGGGGATTGAGCGCGAGATAGCCGGCCTTCTTCTGCTCGCCCTTGGCGAGATCGATGCGGTGCAGGATGTAGGGCACCCCGCATTCCTCCAGCATGATGACGGGCCGGCGGCCGTTGCCGGTGGCGGCGGTGTGAAGCTCGATCATGGTGCCCTCGTCGTGTTCTCGCCCACGCCCGCTCGCTCCTTGCGCGCGGCGATCAGGAACTCGCGGTTGCCCTCCGGCCCGAGAATCGGGCTCGGCTCGACGCCGAGCACGGACCAGCCAAGGCCAGGCAGCCAGGCGGCGATACGCTGGCAGACCTCGCGGTGCAGCGCTTCGTCGCGCACCACGCCGCCCTTGCCGACGCGGCCCTTGCCGACCTCGAATTGCGGCTTGATCAGCGCCACCAAATGGGCACGGGGCCTTGCCAGCGCCAAGGGCGCTGGCAACACCGTTTCGAGCCCGATGAAGCTGGCATCGCAGACCACGACGGCCGGCGGCTCCGGTATCTGCGCCGCGGTCAGATGGCGGGCGTTGGTCTTCTCCAGCACCACGACGCGCGGATCGTTGCGCAGCTTCCAGGCGAGCTGCCCGTGGCCGACATCGACGGCGTAGATCTTCGCCGCTCCCCTCGCGAGCAGCACGTCGCTGAAGCCGCCGGTCGAGGCCCCCACGTCGATCGCGACAGCGCCTTTCACGTCCAGCGCGAAATGCTCGAGACCGTGGGCGAGCTTGAGGCCGCCGCGCGACACCCAGGGATGCGGCTGGCCGCGCAGCTCGAGCACGCGATCCTCGGCGACGGCCGTGCCGGGCTTGTCGAGGCGCTGCTCGCCGGAGAAGACCTGGCCCGCCAGGATGACCGCCTGCGCCTTGGCCCGGCTCTCGACCAGGCCGCGGTCGACCAGCGCCTGGTCGAGGCGGATCTTCTTCGGCTTGTTCATGGGCCCGAGTTTAGACCAAGCCCAGCCGCGCGCGGCGGATCCAGCGCCAGGTCGCCAGCACCGAGACCATGAACAGCCCGACGACCAGCCCGTACCAGATGCCGAGCCCGCCGCGGCCAAGGCCCCAGCCTCCGAGATCGAAGCCCATATAGACCCCGGCCACCGCGCCCACAGCCCAGTAGCCGAAGCCGGCGATGATCATCGGCACGCGCGTGTCCTTGAGGCCGCGCAGC
>VGEI01000436.1 GCA_016869415.1 Alphaproteobacteria bacterium | reverse complement strand
GCTTATGATCGCGGCGGCTCTCGGCTTCCTGCTGTCCTTTCTCGTCTGCGCCGACGTCATCGGGCGCTTGATCTTCAACTCTCCGGTCAAGGGCACGCCGGAGATGGTCTCGATGGCCATCGTCATCATCGCCTACCTGCAGGCGGCCTATGCCATCCGTTCCGGCGGCATGATCGGCGTCGATGCGCTGACCGGCTGCCTGCCGGGGCGGGCGCAATCCTACCTGGCCGCCGGCGGCGCCATCCTGGGCGCCGGTCTGTTCGGGCTGGTCCTCTGGGGCAGCCTGGACGGAGCCGCGCATGCGTGGCTGTCGGGCGAGTACGAGGGCGAAGGGGCTTTGCGCGTTCCGGTCTGGCCGGCGCGTTTCGTCATCGTCCTCGGCTGCGCGCTCGCCAGCCTCAGCTATGTCCTGCTTGCCCTGCGCTGCGTTGCCGCCGGTATGCGGGGCGAGCCGCCGGCCGGCCCCATTGCGTCTCACTAAAGGCGGCAGCGGTGTTCGACATCCCCCAGATGCTGATTCTAATCGGCACGTTGCTGGGCCTGGTCTTCGCCGGCGTGCATATCGCCATCGCGCTCGGAACGACGGCGGCGCTGGGCATCTACCTGATGCAAGGCGACATCGAGATCGTCCGCCTCTTCATCGCCAACACGGCTTACGAGGCCTTGCGCGACTACGTCTTCGCCGTGATCCCGCTGTTCATGCTGATGGGCGAGTTTCTCGCCCGCTGCGGCGCGGCCACTGACCTGTTTGCCCTGGTCAACCGTCTGACCCGCTGGCTGCCCGGCCGGCTGGCCCTCGCCACGGTCCTCGCCAATGCGGTGTTCGCCTTCGTCACCGGCGTCAGCATCGCCGCCGCCGCTGCCTTCTCGCGCATCGCCTGGCCGGAGATGAAGCGCCACGGCTACGAGCGCAGATTCGCGCTGGGCTGCGTGGCAGGCAGCGCCTGCCTCGGCATGCTGATTCCCCCCTCGGTGCTGATGATCGTCTGGGGTGTGCTGACGGAACAGGGGATCGGCCGGCTGTTCATCGCCGGCATCATCCCCGGATTCATCGTCGTCGGCCTCTACTGCCTGTATATCCTCTACGTGGCGGTCGCCCAGCCGCATCGCGTCGGCGAGCGGGGGACGCCGGCGGCCGCCAGCGGCGCCGGCCCGGATTTGCAGGCTTCGCCGCCGCAGGACGAACAGCCCCTCGTCGAGCTGCTGTTCTCGACCCTGCTGGTCATAGCACTGGTCTTCGGCGTACTGGGGGGAATCTGGTTCGGCGCCTTCACCCCGACTGAAGGGGCCGGCGTCGGCGCCGCGGCCTCGCTCGTTCTCGCCCTTATTAAAGGCGTGCGCTTCCGCGAGATCGTCCAGATCGTACTGACAGTCGGCCGAACCTCGGCGCCGCTGCTACTCCTGCTCGTCTTCGCCCAGCTCTATTCGCGCGTGCTGTCGATGACCGGCGTGACCGGCGCCGCCAAGGCGATGTTCCTCGATTCGGGGCTCGACCCTTGGCAGATCCTCGCCCTGATGGTGCTGGTCTGGTTTGTCCTCGGCTGCCTGATCGACTCGATCTCGATCATCCTGCTGACGGTGCCGATCTTCGCGCCGATCGCCGTGGCGCTCGGCTACGACCCCCTCGCCTTCGCCATCCTCGGCATCATCGCCATCGAGACCGGCCTGCTGACGCCGCCCTTCGGCATGCTGGTCTTCACCGTCAAGGCGGCACTGCCGAACGAAAACATCTCGACCGGCGAGATTTTCCGCGGATCGACGCCCTACTGGGCCTGCCTGCTGGTGGCCATCGTCATCATCGCCGCCTTTCCGGAAACGGCGACCTGGCTGCCGAAACTCGGCCGCTGAGGCCCGGCCCGGGCAAGGCGCCTAGCGCGTCGGCACCGCCGAGCGCACCGGCACCAGGATGATGCGGTTGGTACTGCTCTGGTGGATGAGCAGGTCGCCGTCGCGGGTCGGCCGCATGTGCCTGATAATGCCGGCATTCACGCCACCCGAGGGGATCGGCCAGCTCTGGAAGGTCTCGGTCTTCGGGTCGAAGCGCACCAGCATGTCCGGCCGCATGCCGGATTCGTTGTACCAGACGATGCCGTCGATCACGGCGATGGCGTAGGGATGCGACTGCGGGCCGCTGGGCGAATCCCATTCCTTGATCTCGCCGGTCTTCGGGTTATAGCGGCCGAGCCGCCCTTGCGATGAGTTGACGTACCAGATCGTACCGTCCTCGCCGATGTCGAGACGCCGCACCGTGGTGGCGGGGATGGGCAGCTTGACCTCGGTCTGCTCCATCGTCGCCTTATCCACCTTCACCAGGCAGTTGCTGCCGTTGCAGGCGTACCAGGGATTGCCGTCGGCATCGATCTTGACGCCGTAGGGCTTGGCCCCACCGGTCTTGCTCTTGACCAGCTTGACCTCGCCGGTCTTGGGATCGAGGCGGCCGAACATGTTGCTCTGCTGCAGGGAGAACCACATGATGCCGTCGCGGTCGAACTCCGCCGTGTGCGGATCGCTCGCTGCGGCATCAGGCATCTTGAAGACGGTCGCCTCACCCGTCCGGGGGTCGATGCGGCCGATCGTCCCGTTGCCGTTGCCGGTGTACCAGGGGTTGCCCTGGGCATCGATGTTGACGGAGTGCGGCAGCGCCTTGGCCGGCAGCTGGAACTCCTTCATCTCGCCGGTCTTCGGATCGATCCTCCCGATGACGTTGCCGAACTGGCCGACCCACCAGATCGAGCCATCGAGCGCCTCGACCGGATCGCGCGAGCGCTGGCCCAGGGTTGGCGTCGTCCATTCCTTGAACTGGGGTGCGGGATGCGAGCCGCTCACCTGCTTGGGTGCGCGCCGCGTGTTCGGCGGGAAATTGGTCGTCAGATAGTTGAGGATCTCGTCTTCAGTCTGCTTGCTGGCGGAGAGGTCGATCATCGTGCCGACCAGCTCCTTCCACTCCCGGTGGGTGTAGCCGGAGCTCTGGTTGATCACGTTGGTCCGGTGGCAGCCGGTGCACACGCCCTCCACCGTGCCGCGACCCGCGGCCTCGGGTAGCTGCTGGGCGGCGGCTTCCGCCGCGACCAGACCGAGCGATGCCAGTACCAGCGACGCGATCCTCAGTCCGCTCATGAGCCACCCGCCCCCTTCTCAAGAAATGTCTGGAGATGCCCTTCGGAACATAATCCTGCCCGAAGCCGGAGCGAGTCAAGCCGGGCGCACTCGGCCTCGGCCTTGGTCCTC
>VGEI01000435.1 GCA_016869415.1 Alphaproteobacteria bacterium | reverse complement strand
CGGTGATTCCGGGTGCCCGCTCGCCGGCGGAGGTGAAGGAGAACGTCAGTCTGATGAACGCACCCATTCCGGCCGAGTTCTGGTCGGCCCTCAAGGCCGAGGGTCTGTTGGCGCCCGAGGTACCCACGCCTTGAGGATCGACGCCCATCAGCATGTCTGGCAGATCGCCCGTGGCGACTACGGCTGGCTCAAACCCAGCTTGGTGGAACTCTACCGTGACTTCGGCCTCAGCGACCTGAGACCGTACCTGTCGCGCTACGGTATCGGCGGCACGGTGCTGGTGCAGGCGGCGCCGACCGAGGCCGAGACCCGTTTCATGCTCGAGGTGGCCCGCGATAGCGGCGGGCTGGTCAAGGCGGTGGTCGGCTGGGCCGACATGCTCGCCCCCGACGCGCCGGAACGGATCGCGGCGCTGGCGGAAGACAAGCGGCTGCGCGGCTTGCGCCCGATGCTGCAGGACATTCCCGACGCCGACTGGATCCTCGACCACCGGCTCGACCCGGCCTGGCGCGCGATACGCGAGCTGGGCCTGCGCCTCGACGCATTGGCGCGGCCGTGGCATCTGCCCAACCTGCTTCGGCTGCTGGACCGCTATCCCGACCTGCCGGTGGTCGTCGACCACGGTGCCAAGCCGCCGATCGCGCAAGGGGAGCGCGAACCCTGGGCCAGCGATCTCGCTGCCATCGCCCGCGACGGCCGCACGATGTGCAAGCTATCCGGCCTGGTCACCGAGGCCGGGCAAGGCTGGCAGGTGGAGACCTTGCGTCCGTATGTCGACCATCTGCTGGACTGCTTCGGGCCGTCGCGCCTGATGTGGGGCAGCGACTGGCCGGTGGTCAATCGGGCCGGCGGCTATGAGCGCTGGCGGGAGGCGAGCAACCTGCTGCTGGCCGGGCTTTCTCCGGCCGATCGCGAGCGGATCGAGGGCTCTAACGCGGCGGCCTTCTACGGTTTCGGTTGAGGCAGAGCAACGGGAGCCCGTCGTCGATACCTACGGATTGGCGACGACCCGATAACGACGGCGAACTGCCTGAAGCTGCTGCACCTGGGACTCAGATCGGTGGCATGATGTAGGCTCCGGCCTCATGGCTAGGCACACTTTCTTCTGTATAGACGGTCACACCTGCGGCAATCCGGTGCGCATCGTCACCGGCGGTTCGATCCCCCAGCTCAAAGGCTCGACCATGTTCGAGCGCCGCCAGCATTTCCTGGCGGAGTACGATTGGATCCGCACCGGCCTGATGTTCGAGCCGCGCGGCCACGACATGATGTCGGGCTCGATCCTCTATCCCCCCACACGCCCCGACTGCGATGTCGGCGTGCTGTTCATCGAGTCGTCGGGCTGCCTGCCGATGTGCGGCCACGGCACGATCGGCATGATCACCATTGCCCTTGAGCACAATCTGTTCAAGCCGCGCGACCCCGGGCGGATCAAGCTCGACACACCGGCCGGGCCGGTGGAGATCACGGTCAAGCGCAACGGCGAACATATCGACAGCGTGCGCCTGACCAATGTGCCGTCCTTCCTGCTTGGCCGCGGCTACCCGGTTGAAGTGGAAGGGCTCGGCAATCTTACGGTCGACGTGGCCTACGGCGGGAATTTCTACGCCATCGTCGAGAGGCAGAAGAACTTCGGCGACGTCTCCGACGTGCAGCCCTCCGACCTGGTGCGCTGGAGCCCCAAGCTGCGCGCCGCCTTCAACGCCCATCACAGGATCGTCCACCCGGAGAACCCGGCGCTCGACAAGCTGACCCACGTATTATGGACAGGCCAGCCGCAGACAGCGGGCGGCACCGCGCGCAACGCCGTGTTCTACGGCGACAAGGCCATCGACCGCTCGCCTTGTGGCACGGGCACATCGGCGCGCATGGCACATCTCGCGGCACTCGGCCGTCTGAAAGAAGGCGACGAGTTCGTGCACGAGAGCATCATCGGCTCTACCTTCACCGGCCGGATCGAGGGACGGACCCGCGTCGGTAACCACGAGGCGATTGTTCCTTCGGTCGAGGGTTGGGCGCGGATCACCGGCTTCAACACCATCATCATCGACGACCGCGATCCTTTCGCGCACGGCTTTCAGGTGGTCGACCGATGAAGCGCCCCGCAGGCGAGATCATCCGGGGATGATGGCTGATGGCGGGTGAAGCCGCGGTCGTGTCGCAGAGCCCGCAAGCGCGCTGCTTAGTGTCGGTCCGGAAAGAAGTTGAGTCGAAGGAATCGATTGTGATTCATTGAAGGGCACCCGAGTCGCAGCCAGGGGGTGCCCGATGTGGACGACCGAGAACCGCGGCGTCTATGACCGCCGCGGCCTGCGTTATCCGAGCGATCTGACGGATGGTGAGTGGGCCCTGGTGGCGCCGCAAATCCCGCCGGCCAAGCACGGCGGGCGCAAGCGTTCGGTCAATGTGCGCGAAGTGCTGAACGCCATTTTCTATGTCCTCTCGACGGGCTGCCAATGGCGCGCCCTGCCGAAGGACTTCCCGCCGCGCAGCACCGTGCACGAGTATCTGGAGCTGTGGAACTGGGACGGGACGCTGCTGCGCATCCATCACACGCTCTATGTCGAGCTGCGCGAACGCGCCGGACGCGGCGAGGCCAGTCCGAGCGTCGCCATCATCGACAGCCAGAGCGCCAAAGGCGCCGAAAAAGGGGGGCGTCGATCGATCCATCGGGTTATGACGCCGGCAAGAAAGTTAAGGGCAAGAAGCGCCATATCCTGGTTGACACGCTCGGCCTCCTCTTGATGGCGACTGTGCATCCCGCCGATATCCAGGACCGCGACGGCGCCGTGCCGCTGCTCAAGACGGTGCGCCGCCTGTTCCCCTTCCTCGTCAAAATCATCGGCGATGGCGCCTACCAAGGCCCCCAGCTCGCCGCCGCCGCGCGCGCCATCGCCGATTGGCAGATCGAGGTCGTCAAGCGCAGCGATCAAGCCAAGGGCTTCGTCGTTCTCCCCAAACGCTGGATCGTCGAGCGCACCTTCGCCTGGCTCGGCCGCTGCCGACGCCTGGCCAAGGACTTCGAGAACCGTACCCGTAACGCCCTCGCCTTCCTCCTGCTCGCCAGCATCCGTCTCATGGTCCGCCGGCTGGCAAAACTCTCCCCTTGAATCCTAACTTCCCGGACAGACTCTAAGATTCAGCGTCTTGTCTCATTGGATCGGGGTTGCAGATGGTTCAGCCAGCGGGTGAAGCGCAATCCGATGCCCTGCGGCCTGATTTCGACCGCCG
>VGEI01000434.1 GCA_016869415.1 Alphaproteobacteria bacterium | reverse complement strand
CTCCCGGCGCGAGGCGCCGTCGGTCATGCCGCTCATCTCGATGTCCCAGGGCACCGCATCGAAGAATCCCTTCATCACGAAGATGGCAAAGGGCAGCTCAAGTGCCACGATCACCAGGATCACGCCGGCCAGCGTATCGAGCAGACCGACCCAGTAGGTGAGCAGGAAAATGGGGATGATCAAGGTCATCGCCGGAAAGGCATGCAGTACCAGCAGGCCCTTTAGGTAGCCGGCCCGGCCCGGGAAATCGAAGCGCGAGAGGTAGTAGCCGGCCGCGGTCGCCGTGGTGACGACCAGGAGCATCTGGATGCCGGCGATGAGCAGCGAGTTGCCGAAAGCGGTCCACACGCTCGGATACTTGCTGCCGGTACCGGAGCTGCCGCCACGCACGCGGTCCGCGATATCCGTGATCCAGAGGAAACGCCAGTTGTCGAGGTGAAGATAGGGGCCGGTGGTGAAGGCCAGCGCCACCAGCACGGCGACCGCAAGCCCGATCTCCAGCCGGCGGCGCAATCCCGCGTCCTCGACCGCCAGGCGCAGGATCGACCAGGCGACCAGCCCGGGCAACAGCACGGCGAGCGTGCGCCAGAGCACCACCGTGTTGGCCCCCGTGCGGCCGGAGAAGGCCACAGTGAATAGCCATAGATAGGGCACGAGGATCGGCAGCGAGCCCAGCGCCAGGGCGATGTAGAGCAGGCCCATCGCCGTACGCCGGCGGCGGCGGGCGCGCGCTGCCAGGTAGTCCCAGTCGGCGGCAGACGGTCGGGCAGAGGGGACGGCGACGTCCATCAATGGACCTCGATGCGCGGCTTCTGCAGCAGCGCGCGCATGTCGAAGAAGCGCCAGAGCACCAGCGCCACCAGGACGCCGACGATCACCAGGCCGAGGGCGAGCGCGGCACCGTAGGCGTACTGGCCGTTGTCGAAGGCCCGCCGGTAGACGTAGAGCGCGTAGACGGTGGTGTCGTAGAACGGCCCGCCATTGGTGATCAACCAGATGTATTCGAAGCTCACCAGCAGCGACAGCGCCTGGTAGATGGTGACGAAGCTGATCTGCCAGCGGATTGCCGGCAAGGTGACGTGCCAGGTGATGGCGAGCGCGCCGGCGCCGTCGACCCGGGCGGCGTGGAACAGGTGCTGCGGGATCGAGCGGATGGCACCGGTGAAGATGATCATGCCGAAGGAGGCGCCGATGAAGCCGTTGGCCAGCACGACGACGACCATGGGCGCGTCGCTCTTGAGATCGAGACCGGGCAGACCAAGCCCAGCCAGAACCTGGTTGAGCAGGCCATAGTTCGTGGGCGCGACCACCCAGCTCCAGAGCAGAGCGTAGACCACCGACGGGCTGGCTCGGGGGATGAACCAGACAGCGCGGAAGAAGCCGCCGACCCGGTCAGGCAGCGCCGTGGTCAGCAGTGCGAGCAGCAATCCGTAGCTGACGTTGAAGATGGCGAGGGTGCAGAGAACATAGGTGAGCGTGACAGCGATGATCTCAGGCAGGCGGCGGTCGCCACCCATGATGCGCTCGACATGCTCGGTGGTGAAGCCGGTGACCCGCAGGTCGCGGCCCATGTCGGTAAAGGCGATGCCGAGATCGACGATCACCGGCACCAGGAAGAAGAGAACCAGCAGCAGCGTCGCCGGCCCGAGGAACAGGGTCCGGTCAATCCACTGCCGGGCGCGAGGCGAAATACTGCTACGCGGACGCATCGGGGATGATGACGGTGTCCGGCGCGCTTTCCCGCCGGACACCGTCACGGCTTGTTACTTGACGACCTTCAGGTTGTTCTTGAGTTCGTTGGTCATCTCGTCTTCGAGGAAATCCATCGCCCGGGCCGGCGTCAACCGCCCGGTCTCGACCCCCTGCAGCGCCTTGAACAGGATGGCGTTGTAGCGGCCGAACTCGGGATGGTTGGGCAGGAAGGTCGAGCGTGCCAGCATCGGCGTCGCCGCCTGCAGGTACCAGGCGTTCTCGTAGGCCGGCATGCTCTTCTGGCCGTACGTGATCGCCGTGTGCGCCGTGGTCGCCGCGTGCTTGGTGTTGTAGTAGGGCAGCGAGGCATAGGCCACCAGCAGCGCCGCAAGTTCCGCGTTCTTCGACTTCGGGTTCACCACGTAGACGATCGGGTGCGAGAGGTTCGCCGGCTCGCCGCCCTTCTTCTCCGCCGGCGCGTGGATCCAGCCGATCTTCTTGAAGTAGCCGGCAGCGTCCTTCGGCCAGGTGTTGCCCTTGGCATCGCCGACCTGCCACTCGCCGACGGCCCAGACTCCCTGGTGGAAGATGAAGGCCTGCTCGGTCTTGAAGGCTGTCTGGATCTCGTCCCAGGTCATCGAGGTGTTGTTCTTCGGCGTGACGCCGTTGTTGGCGTTCCAGGCGTACCAATCGAGGCCCTTGCGGATCGCGTCCTTGGTCAGCAGAAGCTGGCCCGAGGCGTCATCCATGAACTTGGCGCCGAAGGCGGCAAAGGTCATGAGGTAGTCGGGCCCGGCGTTGGGACGATGGATCATGCCGATCTTGGCTGCACCCTTGTCGACGACCTCCTTGGCGAGGTTCGACAGATCCTGCATGGTGAACTGGCCCTTCTCGACCTGGTCGGGCAGGCCTTCGATGAAGGCCTCGCTCTTGCCGATCTTGCGCAGCATGTCCTTGTTGTAGAAGAACATGCGGATCTCGGAATCCTGCGGAACGGCGTGGATCTTGCCCTTGTACTTGGTCGACTCCCAGAGCACCGGGATCATGTCGTCGAAGGCCCAGGGATGCTTCTTGATGAAGCCTTCGAGCTCCATGGCGTAGCCGGCCTTGGCGAACTCGCCGACCCATTCATGGGCAGCGACGTAGACGTCCGGACCCTGGTTGACCGCAAAGGCCTTGAGGATGTCGAGAGCGTCGGCATCGAAGCCTGTGGCCGGGCCCTCATGGACCTGGACCTTGACCACCTTGTCCGAACCCGCCGCCTTGAGAGCGGCATTAAGAGGCTCGGCCGCGGCGACAATGTTCCCGGCACGGAGCGGGCCCGAGCGGTCGGCGCGCGCCCACAGCTTGATGACGATATCCTCGGCATAGGCCGGGATGGCACTGCCGGCCAGCAAGATACCGGCAAGTGCGATGGCGGAGAGTGCGGCAGATTTGCGCATGGTGTTCGCTCCCTAATTCCTTGGTTGCCTCGACCCGTTTAGCCGGTCGATAAGCGGGCGGCATAGCAGATTCCCGATCGCCCGAATGCGATCCGCGGC
>VGEI01000433.1 GCA_016869415.1 Alphaproteobacteria bacterium | reverse complement strand
CGAAGCCGCCCGCCGGGGCCTCAATTGAACTTGAGGCCCTGGACCCGGACCATGCCATCGGGCACGGTGCGCAGGCCGCTGAGCTTGGTGGTGTGCGCCCACAGCCAGTTGCGGTGATAGAGATAGACGATGGGCTTCTCCCTGGCCGCGATGGCTGCGATTTTCTCGTAAGCTGCCAGCCGCTCCTTGGGATCGAGCTTGGTACGCGAGTCCTGGATCAGATCGTCCATCTCCTTGGTGCAGAAACCCGAATAGTTGTTGGGCGCGTTGCAGGTATAGAATTGCTGCAGATTGCCGTCGGGATCGGGCCGGCCGCTCCAGGCCAGCACGTAGGCCTCGAACTGGCCCTTGTCGGCGAGGCCCAGAGACGTCGCGAACTCCGTCGACTGTATCTTGACATCGAACCCGGCTTCCTTGGCCATAGCCTGCACGACCTGGGCAACCTTCTGCGCGTCCGAGGTGGTCGGGGTCATCAGTGTGAAGCTCGGGTTGGTGACGCCGGCCTCGCGCAGCAGCTGCTTGGCCTTGTTGACGTCGCGCTTCACCATAGGTGAGCCCTTGGCGTAGTACGAGTTCTCCGGCGAGACCCACTGGTTGCCCGGCTGACCCTCGCCTTCCATCACCACCTGAACGACTCCCTGCCGGTCAATTGCGAGCTCGAACGCCTCACGCACCTTGGCGTCTCTGCCGAGCGGGTTGCCCTTTGCGAGGTCGCTCTTGCCGACATTGATGGTGATGCCCTGGTAGCCAATCTCGACGATCTTAGCGAGCTTGAAGCGGTTGTCGCCGCGCAAGCCCGGCACATCGGAAGCCGCCATGCGTTCGATGAAGTCGAGCTGACCGGATTTCAAGTTTGCCAAGCGAACCGTCGCATCGACGATCGGCAGGTAAATGAGGCGATCGAAATGGATCTCCTTGGAGTTCCAGTAACCGGCGTGCCTCTCCAGCACGATGCGGTCCTGGGCGATTCGCTCGACGAACTTGAACGGGCCGGAGCAAACCGGGCGGGTGCCAAAGCGATCGCCCAGCTCCTGCGCCGCCTTGGGCGAGACCATCATGCCGGAACGGTCGGTGAGCACCGCCAGCAACGGTGCAAACGGTGCCGACAAGTTGAGCTTCACCGTGTAGGAGTCGACGACGTCAATGCTGGTGATTTGGGTGAGCTCGGTGCGCCGGTTGGATCCGGCCATGGTCTTGTGGCGCTCGAGGTTGAACTTGACCGCCGCGGCATCCAGCTTCTCGCCATCGTGGAAGGTGACACCCTCGCGGATCTTGATGAGCAGCGACTTGTTGTCCCCACCCCATTCATAGGCCGTAGCCAGCTGCGGCACGAGGTTCAGCTTCTCGTCGAGGTCGAAGAGCTTGTCGCACAAGCCGGCGAAGACGATGCGGCCGACGAACGTGCGGGCCAGGGTGGGATCGAGGACATCGGGATCCTCGGCCAGGCCGATGCGCAGAGTCTGAGCCTGCGAGGGGTTTGCAGTAAGCCCGGCAGCGAGAACGAATGCCAGTCCTAGGCCGCGGGTCACGGACATGAAGTTCATATGAGCCTCCCTTTGCCGCGCCCGCCTCATGCGGGCGCCCGGTGGACACGACTCCCTGAAATTTGCCGCTTTGGTCGGCCGCCCGGCATCACTATGCGTGGGCAGCGACGGAGCCGCGTGGGCCACTGGCCGGTGCGGCATTGATAAGCGTCCTTACTATTGCCGACACTATAGCGTCAACCACGGCAGGCGACGAGAGCTTACCGGGCGGAAACCGTCGTTTTTGCAGTGCGAAAGGCAGACTGCAGGGCGGTCAGGCGCGGGTTGACCGGAACCGCCGCGGTACCCGGAAGTGCCGCTGCCGGCGGAACGATCCGCTGCCAGAAATGGCAGGCGGTGCCGTGATCGCCGTCTGCGACCAGCGGCGGCTCCTGCTCGGCGCACTTGGGCTGGGCATGCGGGCAGCGCGTGCGGAAGCGGCAACCCGAGGGCGGATCGATCGGGCTGGGCACGTCGCCTTGCAGGACGGTCCGCTGGCGCCGCAACTCCGGCTCCGGCACCGGAATTGCTGAGAGCAATGCCTGGGTATAGGGATGTCGCGGGCGGGCGAAAAGCTCGCGCTTGTCGGCGTACTCGACGATCTTGCCGAGATACATGACCGCCACGCGCGTGGCGATGTGCTTCACCACCGCCAGGTCGTGGGCGATGAAGATGTAGGCGAGCCCGAAGCGGCGCTGCAGATCCTGCAGCAGGTTGATGACCTGCGCCTGAATGGAGACGTCGAGTGCCGAGACCGGCTCGTCGCAGACGATCAGCCGCGGTTCGACGGCCAGCGCGCGGGCGATACCGATGCGCTGGCGCTGGCCGCCGGAAAATTCGTGCGGGTAACGCTGCACGTACTCGGGCGCCAGACCGACAAGCTTGAGCAGCTCGGCCACCCGCTCCTTGTGCCGGCCGACCGCGAGACCGTGCAGCGCCAAGGGCTCAGCCAGCATCTCGCCCACCGTCATGCGCGGATTGAGCGAAGCATAGGGGTCCTGGAAGATGATCTGCATCTCGCGCCGCAGGCTGCGCAGGGCGCGCTCATCGAGGCTGAAGACGTCCTGCCCGGCGAAAAGAACCCGGCCCGCGGTCGGATCCAGGAGCCGCAGCACCAAACGCCCCGCGGTCGACTTGCCGCAACCCGATTCTCCGACCAGCGCTAGCGTCTCGCCCTCGGCCAGCGTGAAGCTGATCCCATCCACGGCATGAACCTTGCCGCGGGCCCGGCTGAACAGGCCCTTACGCACGGGAAAGTGCTTGGTCAAGCCGTCAACCTGCAGCAGCGGTGTTGCGTTCATGCCGGCACCAGGATCTTGGCGTCGAGCGGAGCGCGCCAGCAGGCGGACTCATGGCCCGTCGCCACAGGAGCAAGCGGCGGCACCTCCTGGCGGCAGCGGTCGATGGCGAAGGGGCAGCGCGGGTGGAAGGCGCAGCCGGTGACCGGCGACAGGGCGCTCGGCACCTGGCCCTCGATGGCGGCCAGACGGTCCTGCTCGAGATGCAGCTTGGGGATGGAGCCGAGCAGGCCGACCGTGTAGGGATGCTGCGGCTCGGCGAAAAGCCGGCTGACGCTGGTCCGCTCGACGATGCGGCCCGAGTACATCACCACGACGTCATGCGCAAGCTCGGCGATCACGCCGAGGTCGTGGGTGATCAGGATTATCGCCGTCCCGCTCTCGTCGCGCAGCGTGCGCATGAGCTCCAGGAT
>VGEI01000432.1 GCA_016869415.1 Alphaproteobacteria bacterium | reverse complement strand
AGACTGGGAATCTGCCGGGCCGTCAGCCCGGCGGGTTGCGGCCGGGAGCTGACGAACACGAACGGTGTGGTCGCGCAGGCCCCCTCGCGCAGTCCGCTCTCGCGCTCCGCCGGCGTCGGCGGGCGTTGAAGGACGGCGATGTCGATGGCGTTGTCGGCGATGGCCCGGGCGCCGCCGCGTGAGCCTAGGCTGGCCATCACCTCGATGCGCAGGTCCGGCTGCGACGCGGCGGCCTGCTCGCCGAGGCGCGAGACGGCGCCCAGCGCCGCTCCCGTGCCGCCGACCCGCACCGGCTCGCCCGCGCCGGCGGCGCCGGGAGCTGCGAGGCCGAGCAGGGAGACGCAGGCAGCCGCCCGGACCAGGCCCCTGGTCCGGGATCGCTGAACGCCGCTGCCGGAAGAATCGCCCGATTTCATGGCAATGCTGCACTCAGCGATATATCGGCAATTCTCTAAGAATCCCTAAACCCTCCAGATCGCTGGAGATTCAACCGGCTCCGCCGCCAGCCATCCGATGACCGGCGGCGATGTCCGGCCGGGTGTCAGTCGAGCTTCGTGCCGGTGCTGGCGACGATCTCGCCCCAGCGCTTGATGTCGTTGCCGATGACGCGGGCGAACTCCTCCGGCGTGGTCGGCCAGGGGATCAGCCCCTGCTCCTCGAACTTCTTGCCGAGTTCGCCGCGGATCAGCGCGGTCACTTCCCGGTTGAGGCGCTCGACGATCGGCCGGGGCGTGGCGGCCGGGGCGAACAGCCCGTACCAGGTCGAGCTCGAGAAGCCCGGCAGGCCGGCCTCGGCGAGCGTGGGAATTTCGGGAATCGCCTTGACCCGCTGCGGCGTGGTCACGCCCAGCGCAGTGAATTGCCCGTCCTTGATCTGCCCGAGCAGGGTGGGCACCTGGTAGAAGGCCGCCTGCAGCTGCCCGGCCAGCAGGTCGGTGGTCACCGGCGGGGAGCCGCGATAGGGGATGTGGGTCAGGTCGACCTTGGCAAAGGCCTTGAACTGCTCGCCCGAGAGATGCATCGAGGTGCCGTTGCCGCTCGAGCCGTAATTGATCTTGCCGGGGTTGGCGCGGGCGTAGGCAAGGAAATCGGGCAGATTCTTGGGCGCGAAACCCTTGTGGAGCACCAGCACATTGGGCACGTCGCCGAGGATGGTGATCGGCGCGAAATCTTTCTGCACGTCGAAGGGCAGGGTCTTATAGAGGCTGACATTGATGGCGTGCGTGCCGGCGGTCCCGAGATAGAGCGTGTAGCCGTCGGCCGGGCTCTTGGCCACGTACTCGCTGCCGACGTTGCCGCCGGCGCCGCTGCGCGGCTCGACGACGACCACCTGCCCGAGCACCCGGCCCAGCGGATCGGCGACCAAACGGGCGACGATGTCGGTGCCGGCCCCGGCCGGGAAGCCATGGACGATCTTGAGTGGGCGGTTCGGATAACTCTCCTGCGCTAGAGCGGCGCCGCTAAGGGCGGCGAGAGCGGTGAGCGCGGTGGCGAGGTGGGCGGCGAGGCGGATCATGGTCGGCTCCCCTTGTCTGGTGGAGCCGATTTGAGCGTGAACCGCGGCTAATGTCCACCGGCGGTGCTCGGCATTACCTCTCCCTACCGGAGAGGGGGAAGAGTCGTCTCAGCGCCGCACCAGGCCGGCGAGGAAGTCGGGCAGCGGCCGTCCTTGCGAGAGCAGGTAGCTGGCCATCGGCGCCACCACCTGCTGCACCGCCGGCCGGGCCAGCATGCGCTCGCGCCAGCGCCGCAGCTGCGGCGTGCGCGCGGTCATCGGCGCGCCCATGCGGGCGCCGAAGATCTGCGCCATGTAGAAGGCGATGTCGGCGTAGGAGTAGGGGCCGGCGAGGTACTCGTTGTCGCCGAGCAGCGTCTCCATCTCGTCGTAGTAGGCGCTTGCCGCCTCGCAGGCGGCCAGGGCCGCCGGATCGCGCGGCTTGTCCTGCAGCCCCATCAGCCGGATGACCGGCGGGAAATAGACCTCGTCGGATTTGTGCTCGAGCAGCCTGGCGCGGGCCCGCGCCGTGACATCCTCCGGCCACAGCCGCGGTTCGGGCTTGAGATCCTCGAGATATTCGAAGATCTGGGTCGAATCGAAGAGCTCCAGGCCGCCGTGGATGAGCACCGGCACCTGGCGCTTGGGGTTGATGCGCAGCACCTCCGGGTGCTTGGGCTCATAGAGCAGCTTCATGCCGAAGGGCACCATGACCAGCTCGACGTCGACGCCCTTCTCCAGACAGGCGATCTGGGCCTTGGCGCCGAACATGCTGAGCGGGCCGGAAAACAGGCGCATACGGTCCATGGTCACTCCGCGGCGGAGGCCGGTCTGAGGCTGGCCGGCGGAGCAAAACGTCCGACGAAGCTGTTTAATGCCGCCAGCCCGGCGGGGGTGAGGGCGTAAATACCGCGCTCCACCCGCTCGAACCAGCCGTAGTGGTCGTCGCGCAAGATGGCCCCGGCCTTGGGCGCCTCCGCCTCGACCTTCAGGGCCGCCGGGCTTTGCGGCCCCTTTGCTGCCAGCACACTGGCCAGGCGCAGCGCCTCCTGACGATAGGCGGTGACCAGCTTCACCCGCGTGGTGCCGCCGGGGTTGGGATCGCCGGCCCGGCGGGCGAACTCGCCCAGGAGCCGGCCGGCCTTTCTCTTGTTGATCCGCGGCGTGTAGGGCAGCGGATCCAAAGCCACCTCCACCGTCCGGCCGCGGGCGCCGGCCTCATGCACCAGCAGCAGGCCGAGACCCACCCGGCGCAGCAGCTTGTGCATCCGCCTGTCGAAGACCGGCGACGTGCCGCGGGGTGCGGGCACGGCGAGATAGACCGTGTCGGCTAGGCTGAGGCGCTGCACGCCCTGCAGCAGCAATTCGAGCGTCAGGCCGGTCTTCAGCTCGACGATCACCGGCGTCTCGTCGCGGCGCCGGGCGACCACGTCGCAAGAGCCGATCTCGCCCTTGACCGTGTAGCCCTGGCCCTCGAGGAACGCCTTCACCGGGGCGTAGAGGCTGGTCTCGGCCCGGCGCCCGGCCGGTTTGGCTTTGGACTTCTTGGCCACGCGCGACTCCGTGCAGGGAGTCTAACGCGATTCGCCCGGCCTGCCCTTACCGATGAGGGGTATCCGGCGGCGCAGGACCCAATCAGGCCAGTTAGTCTATAAAATCAGGACTCGCATCGTGGTAAATTAGACCATATCTAAACTAGAGTAATATATTGAAATAATTACAATATTTTATATCCAGAATTAACCATTGTATG
>VGEI01000431.1 GCA_016869415.1 Alphaproteobacteria bacterium | reverse complement strand
CGGCCGAGCGCAAGCAGGCAGCCATGGCGTTCTCCAAGTGGTTCCTCACCGCCGGCGCGCAGCGCGCCTATCTCGAGGGTGGCGGCATCCCGGTGCGGCGCGACATCTTCACGGCTGAGCTGGCCAACAACCCGAAATATCGCTGGCTCAAGCCCTACGTCGACAGCCAGTCCTATGCCAAGCAGGAGCTCGGCTACGCCGAGGGACCTCAGGTCGAGCAGATCCTCGGTCTGCGCCTCAACCAGGCGCTGATCGGCGAGATGTCGCCGGGCCGGGCGCTCAACACCGCGGCGCGCGAGATAGAAGAGCTCTTCCGCCGCAACGGACGGCGGACCGGCATGCTGGCCGCGCTGCCAGAGTAAGCAATAGCGCCGCGGCATCGGACCGTTTCGATGCCGCGGCGGCTCCTCGACTTCGTTCACGACAGCTTCAAATACTGGAGCCTGCTGCCGGCTGTCGTCCTGCTGCTGCTCATCACCGTCTATCCGTCATTGCATCTGCTGCAGATGAGCGTCTCGACCATCGAGTTCGTCGGCGGCCGCGACGTCTGGAGCTTCACGCCCGGACGGAATCTCGAACTGCTGCTCAGCGACGCAGTGCTGCAGCCGGCGATCGTCAATACGATTGTCTTCGTCGTGCTTACGGTCGTGATCGAGCTCACCCTCGGCCTGGCCCTCGCCCTTCTCGTCGCCCGCCTTCCCCGCGGCAAGAGCGCCGCGCGCACCGCCATGATCCTGCCCATCCTCGTGCCGGCCGTCGCCATCGGCTGCATGTGGAAGCTCATGTACAATTACGATTTCGGACTCTTTAACCAGGCGCTCGGCGGGCTCGGCCTGGAACCGGTCAATTGGCTCGGTTCGACCAATCTTGCCCTGATGTCGGTGATCATCGTCGACGTCTGGCACTGGACCCCGTTCGTCTTCCTGATTCTCTTCGCCGCCGCGGAAGGCCTGCCGGTCGATGTGATCGAGGCCTCGCAGGTCGACGGTGCCACCAGCTGGCAGATCACCTGGCGTATCGTCATCCCGATGCTGCGCAACGCCCTCGCCGTCGCGTTCGTCTTCCGCTCGATCTTCGCCTTCAAGGTCTTCGACGAGATCTACCTGCTGACCTCTGGCGGGCCAGGCACCTCGACCGAGGTGGTCAACCTGCATCTCTACAAGGTGTTTTTCGAGCAAAACCAGCTCGGCTACGGTGCCCTGCTGTCGGTCGCCTTCATCGCCACTATTCTCGCCTACCTGGCGGTCAGCCGCCGGATGACACAGGGTGCAGCGCGATGAACCCTCTCTACGGCCGCGAACGGATCATCGGCTACAGCCTCATGGCGCTCGCTGTGGCGATGATCGTCGGTCCGTTCCTCTGGATCTTCATGAACTCGCTAAAATACCAGGTCGCCATCTACACCGGCGCTTGGGTCTTCACACCGACCTTCTCCAATTACATGGATGTGCTGTTCAGCCGGCGCTCCGACTTCGCCCACAACGTGCGGAACAGCCTGATCGTCGCCGGGGTCAGCACAACTCTTGTGCTGGTCATTGGCACGCTCGCCGCCTACTCCCTGCACCGTTTCCGCTGGGCGGCGTGGATCTCCACAGGCTTTCTCGGCTGGACCCTGGTCTTCCACACCATTCCGGTGATGACCCTGCTGGGTCCCTGGTACGTCGTCTTCCGCCAGCTCGGCCTTTACGACACGCTGACCGCGTTGATTATTACCCACGTGACCATGAATCTGCCGATGACCATCTGGTTGATGATGTCGTTCCTCAAGGACATCCCTCTGGAGCTCGAAGAGGCCGCCTTCGTCGACGGCTGCCGGCCGCTTACCGCCTTCTGGTGGATCACGCTCCGCCTCGCCGTGCCGGGGCTGATCGCAGCCGGAATCCTTGCCTTCATCTTCAGCTGGAAAGAGTTCTCAATCGCCCTCAACTTGACCTCGCGGGCCACCGCTACCGTGCCGGTGGCCGTCGCCCGTTTCGCCCAGCAGCACGAGGTGCAGCATGCCCAGATGGCGGCAGCGGCGATGATCGCCACGGTGCCGGCGATCATCCTGATGTTCCTGGGTCAGCGCTTCGTGGTACGCGGCCTGACCCTGGGTGCTGTCAAATAGCTAGCGATAGAAGGCCGGGCCGCCGGCCATCGCATCGAGTCTCATCTGCCGGTGCTGGTCGCTGTAGAGCGGCGGCATGTCCTCGGCCCTGAAGAATTTGAGCTCGAAGGTTTCCTTGTAGTCGACATGCAGGGCGCCGCCGACGATCCGCATATGGAACAGGAAGGTGATGTCCTGGCATTGATCGCCGTTGGGGCAGGTCTGGAAATACTTCGTGTAGATGCCTATCAGCCGCGTGGGAACAACATCGAGGCCGGTCTCCTCACGAATCTCACGAATTGCCGCCTCCTCCGCCGACTCACCCAGTTCCAATATGCCTCCGGGAAAGCCCCACTCCGTCCCGGAAGCAGCGCGCTGCTGCAGCAGGACCCGGCCCTCGCCGTCTTCGATCCACCCACCAGCCGAGTTCACGAAGATCAGCTCGGTGCCGATCAGGCTGCGTATCCGTTGAATCCAGCTGTTCATCCTCGGCCCCAACGCCGCGAGCATCCCAAAGGCCACGCTAGCAGAGCCATCGGCCTCCGTGTAAGCGCCCCCTGGAAGGAAGGCATACGGCGCTACCGACTGAAAACATCGCTGGTCTCTGACACCACGGCGGTCTGCATCACGCCGTGCTGGATGCGCGGAGAGCCTTACGTCTCCTCCACGATCAGCAGCCCGTCCACGGCCACGACGCCGTCGCGGCGCCACTTGATCGGGTTGACCTCGAAGACAAAGCGCCGCCAGGGCGCAGTGGAGGCCAGCTCCGAGAGACGGGCAATGAAAGCGGACGCCGCCGCAGTGGGCAGCAAACCCTGCTTGTCCTTGGCGTGGCGGCGCAGGCGCAAGCGTTCGATCATGTCGCTGGCGATCTCGACGTTAACCGGGGCTCGCTCGATCAGCACATCGTCGAGCAGCTCGGTCAGGCCGCCACCGCTGCCCACCGACACGACCGGCCCGAAGATCGGATCGCGGAAGGCGGAGACCAGCAATTCAGCCCCACCCTGGTGCATCTTCTGCACATAGATGCCTTCAAGCGTCACGCCGATCTCGGCGGCGCGCTTGACGAGGCGGCGATAGGCAGCCGCTACGTCCACGCTCGAACGCAGGTCGATGGCTAGAAGCCCGGCGGCGGCGCGGTGAGTCACCTGCGGGCTGATGCCCTTGAG
>VGEI01000430.1 GCA_016869415.1 Alphaproteobacteria bacterium | reverse complement strand
TCTTCCGGCGGCGGAGCGGGCTGTTGTCGATGATCGCAAAATCACCGACTACCTGCTGTCCGCTGCCCATCCAGCCGGCCGCGCCAAGGCCGCATTCTTTCGTGGGTTCGGCTTCAGCATCGACCGCTGGGCAATCCTCCGTGCGGCCATCCTCGAGCACGCGCGAACAGCCGCGATTGTCGAAGCGATCGACACGCCCTACGGTAGAAAGTACGTCATCGAGGGGCCGATGACCGCGCCCGATGGGCGGGCTCCGGCTGTCCGCGCAGTCTGGTTCATCGGGAAGGGCGAAGCCGCTCCGCGGTTCGTGACCGCGTATCAAGGACGAGGTGGGCAGTGATGATCAAAGAGCTCGATCCGGTGGTGCTGACCGAAGACATGCCGGCACACGGCCTGCGGGCCGGCGATGTCGGCTACGTGGTCCTGATTCATGTAGGTGGCGCCGGATTCGAGGTGGAGTTCACCACGCTGGCGGGCGAGACGATTTCGGTGGTGACGACGCCGGCAGGTGCCGTCCGGCCGGTCGGGCCCCTGGAGATCGCGCATGCCCGGCGGGTCGCCTAGGAGCCTGTCCAGATAGCTCTAGACTAGGATTGGGCTGTTTGAGGAATGATAGCCCGCTCAGGCGGCGCGGGCGAGCTTAGTGAGATTGTGGGCGGTGCAAATCAACGCCCATTCGGCTCTCACGTTCTCGATGCCCCGCAACAGGAACTGCCTGAACCCTCTTGCCTGTTTGATCTGTCCGAACACCGGCTCGGCGATTTGCTTCCTGAGCCTGTACCTGCTTCGCCATCCCGCCCGCTTGAGCTTGTCGCGCATGGCCTGTGTCAGCGGCCCTGTGATAGTTCGTTTGACTTGGGCAGGGTGCTTGGCGCGTCCGGTGGCGAGGTAGGCGCTGACATCGCGCTCGGCCAAGGCCGCAAGGTTCGCCTCGCTGCAGTAACCGGCATCGGCTGAGGCCTCCTTGGGCTTGCGGCCGAGATTGTCCTTGATCCCATCCATGAGCGGCACGAGCTGGTCTTGGTCGCTCATGCTGTGCGTCAGGCCCTGGGCCACGATGATCTGGGCCTTGGCATCGACCGCGGCCTGGGCGTTGTAGCCCTGGATGTAACCATCCTTGGTCTTCAAGATGCGACTTTGCGGATCGGTGAAGTTGCGTTGCGTCTTGCCGTCGGGCTCCTGTTTCGGTGGCGCCGGCGTCTTGCCGTTCTTCTTGCGGCCTTCCGCCTTGCGCTCCTCTTCCGCCTTCTGCCGGCGCCGCATCTCCTCTTCAGCGGCGGCTTTGGCTTCCGCCTCCAGCTCAGCCTTGGCCGCGCGTATCTTCTCCAGCCGCTGCCGCTTGTCGGCCACCCAATCGGGCATCTCATCGCCACGCTTGGTACCGTGCAGCCGATCTTCCTCCGCATCGGCGGCCGCGGCGGCTTTGAGCCAGCGATCGACCTCGGCCTTAAGCTCCGCTTCGCGCTTCGTCATGCGATCGTAGCTCATCGCCTTGTGTTTGGACGCGTTCGCCCTGATCTTGGTGCCGTCAAGCGCGACGTGCCCGAGCTTCACCAAGCCGGCCTTCTCGGCAAGCTTCAGCACCTGCACGAACAGAGCGGCCAGCGCTGTTAGGTGCCGCTTGCGGAACTCCGAGATCGTGCGGAAGTCCGGCGGGTCACCCGCCACGATCATCATGAAATCCGCACGCTCCAAGGCCGCCTTGGCGATCCGGCGCGAGGAGTAGAGGCCGCTCGCATAACCATGCAGCAGCAGCGCCGTCATCAGGCGTGGATCGAACGGCGGCTGACCGAGCACGCTCGTGTACCTGCCGCTAATCGCCGAAAGATCAAGCGCGTCCCTGACCAGCGCCACGATCAGCCGAGACAGGTGGTCCTTGGCCACGTAGTCCTGCACGCTCGGCGGCAGAAGCTGGGCCTCATCGATCTTCCACGGGCGAAAATCCTTGCTCATAAGTCCGCAAGGAATCAGACTCGCCCCAACTTGACAAGCGACTACTCAGACAGGCTCCTAGTACTCTGCGTTAACAGGATCCGCGGGGGAGGCGGTGCCATGGCGGTTTCAGTCGATTGCGTGGTCGCCGAGCCGGCCGAGCTCGGCGAGAGCCCGGTGTGGTCGGTGGCCGAGCAGCGGCTCTACTGGGTCGACATCGCCGCCGGTCGGCTGCACCGCTTCGACCCGGCGAGCGGGCGCGACGAGCACTGGCAGCTTCCGCAGCAGGCCGGCAATGTGGTGATGCGGGCCAAGGGCGGGGTGCTGCTGGCGCTGGAGCGCGGCCTGTTCGGCTTCGATCCGGCGCGCAACGCGCTGGAGCCGCTGTACGACCCCGAGCCGGACAAGCCCGACAACCGCTGCAACGACGGCACCACCGACCCGCGCGGGCGGCTGATGATCGGCACCATGCGCAAGCAGGAGCTGGGCATGCGGCGGGAGGGCACGCTCTACCGCTTCGACCCGGACCATTCCTGCCGCGTCATCGAGCGCGACATCTGGGTGCCCAACGGGCTCGCCTTCAGCCCCGACGGCAGGACGATGTATTTCTCGGATTCGTATGTCGAGGTGCGCACGATCTGGCGCTACGACTACGACCTCGCCACCGGCACGCCGAGCAACAAGCGCGTGTTCGTCGACACCCGCGGCATGCCCGGCCGGCCCGACGGCGGGGCGATGGACGCCGATGGCTGCTACTGGATGGCCGGCGTCAGCGGCTGGCAGCTCGTGCGCTTCACGCCCGCCGGCAAGGTGGACCGGGTGATCGAGATGCCGATCGAGAAACCCTCCAAGGTCGCGTTCGGCGGGCCGCGGCTGGATACCATGTTTGTGACCAGCATCCGGGCCGGCCTGGCCCCGGGCAGCGAGGCGCGCCAGCCCAACGCCGGCTGCCTGTTCGCGATCAATGCCGGGGTCACCGGCATCGCGGTAGCCCCGTTCGCGGGCTGAACGGCGGCAACCACAGCACCGAGGCAGAGCCAATGGCCACCATCCTGATCACCGGCGCGGCGGGGCGGATCGGCGCGGCGCTGCGCACCGGCCTTGCCGATACCGCCACCACGCTGCGGCTCAGCGACCTCAAGCCGATCGACCGGCTGGCGCCGCGCGAGAGTTTCCACCTTGCCGATCTGCGCGACTTCGCGGCCGTGCGCGCCGCGGTGGCCGGCAGCGACGCGGTCGTGCATCTCGGCGGCATCCCGATCGACGACACCTTCGAGAACATCCTCGACCACAACATCCGCGGCACCTATCACGTCTACGAGGCG
>VGEI01000429.1 GCA_016869415.1 Alphaproteobacteria bacterium | reverse complement strand
AGACGTCGAAGCGTGAGCCGTCCCGCATCGCCTTGCGCACGCCCAGCGGAATGCAGATGAGATAGGTAATCAGCGTCGTCCACAGGCCGATGGAGATGGACACCGGCATCTTGTCGAGGATGAGCTGCACCACCGTACGGTCGCGGAAGAAGCTGGAGCCGAAATCGAAGGTCAGGAACTTGCCCATCATCAGGAAGAAGCGTTCGACCGGCGGCTTGTCGAAGCCGAACTGGCGCTCGATCTCCTTGATGATCTCCGGGTCGATACCCTGGGCGCCACGGTAGCGCGATCCCGAGCCGCCCTGCTGCCGATCCTCGCGGCCGGCTTGCTGCAGCTCGCCGCCCTGGCCGCTGATGCGCGCCGTCGCGTCCACGGCCGTGCCCTGGAAACGGGCAATGACGACCTCCACCGGTCCGCCGGGTGCGAACTGGATGACCGCAAAGTTGATCACCATGATCCCCAGCAGGGTCGGGATGATCAGCAGCAGCCGGCGGATGATGTAGGCGAGCATCGGGCGGTGGCGGCCTCGGGGTCGGAGGCCTAGCGGCCGCGCTTCTCGCGCAGGGCCGCTTCTTTCCGTGGGTCGACCCACCAGGCGCCGGGGTCGTAGCCGACCTTCGGCGTCACGGCCGGTCGCGAGAAGCGGTCCCAGTAGGCGACACGGTCGACCCGGACATGCCAGTTCGGCACGACGTAGTGACCCCATTGCAGCAGCCGGTCGAGGGCACGCGTGGCGGTGACCAGGTCGACGCGGCTCTCGGCAGCGATGATCCGCTCGATCATGGCGTCGACCGCCGGGTCGGCGATGCCGGCGAAGTTGCGGCTACCCTGCACGTCGCGCTGGGCCGAGCTCCAGAAGCTGCGCTGCTCGTTGCCCGGCGATTCCGACTGGCCCCAGCCGGACACCGTCATATCGAAGTCGAACTCGTCCATGCGGCGCTGGTACTGCGAGGAATCGACCGTGCGGACCCGCGCGGCAATACCCAACCGCTTGAGGTTCTCGGCGTAGGGCAGAACGATGCGCTCGAATTGCGGGCTGACCAGCAGGATCTCGAAGGCCACCGGCTTGCCCTGGCGGTCGACGAGTTGCTGGTTCTCTACCCGGTAGCCGGCCTCGCGCAACAGCCGCGTGGCGACGCGCTGGTTGTCCCGCGTATTACCCGTGCCGTCGGTCTTGGGGGGATTGTACTCGGCGGTGAAGACCTCCTCGGGGACCTTGCCGCGGAAGGGCTCGAGCAGCTTGAGCTCAGCGGGCGAAGGCAGGCCGCGCGCCGCCAGCTCCGAGTTGTCGAAGAAACTGCGGGTGCGTGTGTAGGCGCCGTGGAACAGCGTGCGGTTGGACCATTCGAAGTCGAAGCCGTAGACCATCGCCTCGCGGAATTTGCGGTCGTTGAACGGCGCGCGACGGGAGTTCATGACCAGCGCCTGCATCCCGGCGACCCGTTCCTCGGGAATCTCCTCTTTCCTGATCAGCCCCTGCTGGACGGCGGCATTGTCGTACTGCGTGGCCCAGGCTAGCGCCTGGTTCTCCGTCCGGATGTCGTAAGCGCCGGCCTTGAAGGCTTCCAGTGCCACCGTGTGGTCGCGGTAATAGTCGTAGCGGATGACGTCGAAGTTACTGCGGCCGACATGGACCGGCAGGTTGGCGCCCCAGTAGTCGGGGACGCGGCGCAGCGTCACGTAGCGGCCGGCCTCGAATGAGTCGATGCGATAAGCGGCCGAGCCGAGCGGCGGCTCGAGCGTGGTCTTTTCGAAGTCGCGGCTGGCCCAGTAGGCCTTGGAGAGGACGGGAAGCTCGCCGACGATAAGCGGCAGCTCGCGGTTGACGATACCCGGCTTGAAGCTGAAGCGCACGTTGCGCTCGCCGACCTTCTCGCCCTTGGTCACGTCGGCGTAGTACGACCGGTATGCCGGGTGACCCTTGGCCTTCAGCGTCTCGAAGGTCCAGATCACGTCGTCGACGGTGATCGGGCTGCCGTCGTGGAATCTCGCCTCGCGGCGGATGGAGAACTCGACCCAGGAACGGTCGTTGGGCACCTCGATCGTCTCGCAGACCAGGCAGTACTTGGTGAAGGGCTCGTCGCCCGACGACACCATCAGGGTTTCGATTGTCGCCCCGACGATACCGGTCGGCACGCCGCGCAGGATGTAGGGGTTGAAGCTGTCATAGGTCGTGCCGGCGATGCCGTACTTGACCTCTCCGCCCTTGGGGGCCTGCGGGTTCACGTAGTCGAAATGCTTGAAGCCGGCCGGATACTTGACGTCGCCGTGCATGGCGAAGCCGTGGACCGGTCCCGAGGTCGGGGCTTGGGCGTGCGCCGCGGTGGCGACGGTCAGCGCGAGCGCGGCGACAGCAGGACGAAGAACATGGCGGGGACGCATGAGGAACCTTTCCTCTCGCGGAAGCGAGGCCAATGGATAATGCGGAGGGCCGGCAGGTGCCGCAAGGGGCTCTCCCGATCGTTACGGCCCACCCATACGCCGCAGCACCTCGCGTGCCGCCGGCCGGTCCGGGTCGAACCACCAGGTGGTGGGATCGAAGCCGTAGCGCGGCATCGCGGCCGGATAGGCGAAGCGGTCCCAGTAAGCCACGCGGTCGACCTTGGCATGCCAGTGGGGTACAGCATAGATGCCCCACTGCAATAGCCGATCCAGGGCGCGAACGCGCGTTACAAGCGTTTCACGATCTCGTGCCTGGACGATCAGCTCGACGAGCGCATCGACGGCCGGGTCGCGGATGCCGGCAAGGTTCCGGCTTCCCGGGTTGTCGGCCTCGCGCGAGGTCCAGAAGCCGCGTTGCTCGCTGCCCGGCGATTCCGACTGCCCGAACAGGGCGACGATCATGTCGAAGTCGAAGGTGTCGAGCCGGCGCATGTACTGCGCCGTGTCGACCCTGCGCGCCCGCGCCTGGATGCCCAGCCGCCGCAGGTTCTCGACATAGGGCAGGGTGACCCGCTCGAGCTGCGGGTCGTTGAGCAGGATCTCGAAGCTCACCGGCACGCCATCCGGGCTTACCAGATGCTGCTTCATCACTAGGTAGCCGGCCTCGGCTAGCAGGCGCCTCGCGGTCGCCAGATTCTCGCGCAGGCTGCCGTTCTCGGTGCGCAGCGGGTTGTATTCGGCGGCGAACACCTCCTCCGGAATCCGGCCGCGCCAGGGTTCGAGAATGGCCAGCTCTGCCGGGCTCGACCTACCCTGCGCCGCGAGCTCGCGGTTGTTAAAGTAGCTGTGGGTGCGCACATAGGCGCCATGGAACAAGGTGCGGTTCG
>VGEI01000428.1 GCA_016869415.1 Alphaproteobacteria bacterium | reverse complement strand
CAACTACGCCAATGCCAGTCTGCACGCCGAGAACGTCGGCAAGTCGACGCGCGCCGTCGATGTCGACCTCTACTCGCTCGACGACTTCGTCGCGCAGAATCCGGTACCGCGGCTCGACGTGATCAAACTCCTGGCCCAGGGCGAGGAGTGGAACGTGCTTCAGGGCGGCCTGCGTACTATCGAGCGCTACCGGCCCAACATCTTCTTCCTCTACGAGCCCTCATACTGGCATCGTCAAGGCCGCCAACTGATGGACGCGGTGACGTTCTTCAAAGGCTACGGCTACACCACCTACGCAATCGAGTTCGGCCCCCGGCGCGTCGTCACCGGCGAGATCGACATGGGCCAGGTGTTTCTCGCCACGCCGCGTCCGCTCCCGGCTTGACACGCGCTGCATGGCGGCGGCATGCCTAGCGGGTTCCCTGGGCGTGACCTTGCGGGTGGCCAGGATGCCGGACAGCTCTTCCTCCAAGCGCAACGGCCAGTGGCTGCTAGACCGGCTGCCGGAGAACATCCGCAAGCAGCTGACACAAGAGGCCAGCGACGCCATCGCCGCCGCCGCCGCCCAGCCGGTCGATCCGCATCCCGTCGACATCCGCCTCTCCCTGCCGCTGCCCTTCCGGCGCGTCTACCTGGCGGTGCTGGCCGGCAGTGAGCGCCGCTCGCCGCAACGTCTCGATGCTGAAAGCCGGCGGCGACGTCTGGTGCGCGCTGCCAACATCGTCTTCGTGGTGGCGGTGCTGATCCTGTTCTATGCCGGCTACCGCCTGGCAACGCTGCTGATCGATGCTATGATGCTTTAGGGGCGGATCATCGAAACAGGCTCCACGCCTTAACCGCTTCTTCACCAACGGGTGACATCGTTTTCAGCGAGCGGTTCCCCATAACTGTTCGGGGCCGCGCAGCCAAGGCGTCCCGCCATGACTTCGACCCTGCCGGTCCTCAACGAAGATTGGCTCCTTTCGCGGTTACCGCCCGAGGTCCGCGATCGCTTGACACCCGAGATGCAGACGATGATCTCGATCGCGGCCGCCGACCGGCCGTGGAAGATCCATCCGGTCGACATCCGCTTCACCGTGCCGCTGCCCTTCGGCTCGTACTACGTGACCGTGGTGGCCGGGCGCGAACGGCGATCGCCCGCCCGGCGCGCCGTCGAAGGCCGGCGCCGCCAGCTCGTCCGTTTCGCCAATGTGGCGTTCGTGCTGGCAACCGTCGGCGTTTTCTACGCAGCACTGATCACCGCGGCGCTCCTGCTGACCGCGATCTTGGAATAGGCGGCCCCGCCCCGACCGGTAACGACGGCAGACGGACGGTGGCAATCGTGCCTCGACCGAGCTCGCTGAGAATCTCCAGTCGGCCGCCATGCATCTCGACCAGTGATTTCGACAGCGGCAGGCCCAGACCGGTGCCCTCGCGGCGGCGGCTGAGGCTCGCATTGCGGACCAGCGCGCCAAAAGGCAGTACGACCTTCGGCAGATCCTGGGGCGCAATGCCGATCCCGGTATCGGCCACCGAAATTCGCACGCCATCGACGTCGTCATCGGCCATCGACACCGTCACAATGCCGCCTGGCAGGGTGAACTTCACCGCGTTTGACAGCAGGTTAAGCAGGATCTGCTTGAGCGCGCGCCGGTCCGCGCGATAGAGCAACAGGCTGTCCGGCAGCTGGGTCTGCAGCGTGACCCCGCATTCGATCGCTCGGGACGTAACCAGCCGCAGGCAGCTCCGGACCTCCTCACCAAGGTTGATCTCCTCGGGCTGCAGTTCGAACTTGCCGGCTTCGATCTTTGCTACATCCAGCAAATCGTTGATCAGCAGCAGAAGGTGGTTTCCCGACTCTTTGATGTCACGGACGTACTCGCCCTGCTTGCCGTTGAGGGGCCCGAAATAACCAGCGGCGAGGCCCTCGGCGAAACCGATGATGGCGTTGAGCGGCGTGCGGAGCTCATGGCTCATATTGGCGAGAAACGACGTCTTGGCGGCGCTGGCCATTTCGGCGGCCGTCTTTGCCTCGCGCAGCTTCTCCTCCGCCTGGATCACCGCGGTGACGTCGCGAGCCGTGCCGCGATAGCCGAGGAACTGTCCCGTCGCGTCGAATACCGGCTTGCCGCTGACCGAGCAGTACATTGAGGCCCGCTCCTCGCCGGGCAGGCCCGTGCGGTAGACGAAGTCGCGGAACGGCTCCTGGCGGGCGATCAACCCCTCGATAGCATCCCACTTCGCCCGATCTTCCTCGGCGTCCGAGGCAAGCTCGCGACGGGTCTTGCCAAGGCGCGCGGCCGTATCCAGACCGAACGCCCTCAGCCGGCTCGACAGAAAGGTGAAGCGATCATCCGGCCCGGTCTCCCAGTACCAGTCGGATGCAGTCTCGGCGTAGTCTCGCAGCCTCGCCTCCGAGAGGCGCAACGCGTCCTCGGCGACTTTCCGGTCGGTAACATCCTGCAGCGTCCCGAGCATCTGGGCGGTGCGGCCCTGAGCATCGCGAATTACGTCGGCTTGGGCATGCACCCAGCGCACGGTCCCGTCCGGCCTGACGATGCGGTGAACATGGTTGAGCGGCACACCGGTCTTGATCGAATGCCGGAGCGCCTGCCGCAGACCCGCCAGATCGGCGGGATACACGAACCTCTCGAACGTCGCCGCCGAGGGGACGAAGCTTTCGGGATCGACGCCAAGGAGCCGGAAGGTCTCGTGTGACCAGTCATCATGACCGCTCAACCGGGTCACCCAGCTGCCGACATGTGCCGCGGCCTGGGCCCGTTCCAGCCAGCGCCGGCTCGTTGCCAGCTCTTCGGTCATCTGTTCGTGGCGCCGGAGCTGGCGGAGAAGCGACGCGACCAGCACCAGAATGACCGCCAGCACCCCGGCGACTACGGCCACGACTGCCCAGACCTCTCGCCGGTCCGCCGCCAGCCCTGCAGCTGCAAGCGCCGCACCGCCGGCGATCATGACGGCCAGGATGAAGCGCTTCTGGCGCAACGCCGACACAGTGCGCCGCCCCTCCTGCGCTTCGCTCATCACCCCTCGCTCGTTCGCTGCACCCGACACTGATCCCTCAGCTCTACATGCGCGCACGACTCCGCCCGTGACCGGCGTGCCAGCTCGGTGCCAGGCTATTGATCCATTTTGAGACTAAATAAAGCGCTAACATTCCCGGGGGACCGCGGCGCAGCCATCTTTCAACGCCATCGGACCGATGGCTACCCAGAATACAGCAATGTTCCGGGAAAGATGGAGCGGGAGAAGGGATTCGAACCCTCGACCCTCACGTTGGCAACGTGATGCTCTACCCCTGAGCTA
>VGEI01000427.1 GCA_016869415.1 Alphaproteobacteria bacterium | reverse complement strand
CCTACAATCTCGATCCCGCCGTCACCGAGAAGGTGGTGAGCAATCTCATCGCCTCGGAAAAGAAGGGCGGCATTCCCTACTGGGGACCTGGCGATCTGCGCATCGACACCATGGACAACATGATCCGCGCCCAGAAGCTGGTCGGTGCCTTCGAAGGCCAGGCCGACTGGTCGAAGCTGGTTGACGAGTCCTTCCTGCCGGACGATCTCAAGCGCAAGAGATGAGCCCGGTGGGTGGAGATGCTCCGGTCCATGTCACGCTGCGCGGCATAACCCGGGTCTATCCCGCCCAGGCAGCACAGCCGCCGGTGCATGCACTCGGCCCCATCGATCTCGATCTGCGGCAGGGTGAGTTCTTCGCGGTCGTAGGGCCGTCGGGCTGCGGCAAGTCGACCTTGCTCGATGTCATTGCCGGCCTGGCGGTGGCCTCGGCCGGCGACGCCAGATTCGAGGGTCAGGCGATCGACGGCAGCGTGCCGGACGGGATCGGCGTCGTCTTTCAAGAAGACTCCAGTTTTCCCTGGCTCACCGTCCACGACAACATCGCCTTCGGCCTACGTGAGCTCGGCCGACCGGCGGACGTGGTCCAGGCCAAGGTCAAGTATGCGCTCGACTTCATGGGCCTCGCCGATTTCGCCCAGGCCTATCCGGCGCAGCTCTCCGGCGGCATGCGCCAACGCGTCTGCATCGCGCGCACGCTGGTGCTGGAGCCGCGGCTGATCCTGCTCGACGAGCCGTTCGGCGCGCTCGACCAGCAGACTCGCCTTCTGATGGGTGACGAGCTATTGCGCTTGTGGCGCGAGACCGGCGCCACGATCCTGCTGATCACCCATGCCCTCGACGAGGCGACCATGCTGGCCGACCGTGTCGGCGTGATGTCGGCGCGGCCGGGGCGGTTCCTGGAGATCGTCACCACAGGTTGGCCGCGCGAACGAGACAGCACCATCGTTGCCGATCCCCGCTTCGGCGGGCTCACCAGCCGGATCTGGACGCTGCTGCGCGGGGAGTCGCTGCGCGCCCTGGGTCACACGGGAGTCAGGCGATGAAGCGTGTGACACTCCTGCGGATCCTGGTGATCCTCGGCGCGATCGGTCTTCTCGAAGGCCTGATCCACGCCGGCATCGTCCCGCGCTTCACCATTATTCCGCCCTCGGAGATGGCCTCGGCCCTCGCCGCGATCCTGGCCTCGGGGAAGCTCAAGGTGGATATCGCGGTCACGCTGACCAATGTCGCGGTGGCGATCGTCGCCTCCATGGCGGCCGGGGTGACGATCGGCACTGTGTTACAGCGCGCCGCGGCGCTGCGCCGCATCCTCGATCCGCTCTTTGCGACCTACTACGCCATCCCGATGTACGCCTTCTATCCCCTGCTGATCGTGGTCTTCGGGCTCGGCGACGTGCCGCAGATCTGCATCGGCTTTCTTCTGGCCGTGATGGCCGTGATCATCAACACGCTGAACGGGCTCGACCGCGTGCCGCGCGTCCTGCTCAAGGCCGCGCGGATGCACCGGATGAGTGCCCTGCGTACGGCGCTGCGCATCCGCCTGCCTTATGCCGCGCCCTATATCTTCACCGGCTTTAAGCT
The DNA here is from genome assembly GCA_016869415.1 of Alphaproteobacteria bacterium. GTDB lineage: Bacteria > Pseudomonadota > Alphaproteobacteria > CACIAM-22H2 > CACIAM-22H2 > VGEI01. The sequence continues at coordinate 1,746 of VGEI01000427.1, read as the reverse complement.
GGCGGTCGCCTATTCCTTCATCGGCGTGATCGGCGCCGAGTTCATCACCTCGAGCCGCGGCATCGGCTATGAGATCTCCTTCGCTTACAACAACTTCGACAATCGTCTGATGTACGGGCTGATCCTGTTCGTGCTGGCGCTGGTGCTGACCGTCAACATGTCGCTGCACGCCTGGGAGAAACGCCTGATGATGCGGCGGCAGCGCTAGACGGCGATGAAGGCACGCGACACCCTGATCCTGGTGGCCGTCGTTCTGGTGGCGTGGCAGCTGCTCTACTGGGCCGTGGGCAGCATCGCTTTCCGCTCGCCGGCCGAGACTGTGCGCAGCGCTGCCGTGCTGCTCGCCGATCCGCGTTTCATGCCGCATGTGCGGGAATCCATGCTGGCCTTCGCCGAGGCTTTCGCCATTGCCGTGCTCATCGGGCTGAGCATCGGCGTCACGCTCGGTGCCAGCCGATTGGCGAGTGAAGTGGCCGAGCCGATCCTGGTCGCTCTCTATTCCATCCCCAAGGTGACGCTCTACCCGGTCATCCTGCTCGTCTTCGGCATCGGCATGCCGGCGAAGGTCGCCTTCGGCGCCATCCACGGTATCGTGCCGATCTCTATCTTCGCCCTCAATGCAATCCGCAACATCAACCCGGTCTATCTGCGCACGGGCCAGGTTCTGCGCCTGTCTCCCTGGGCAGCGGCGCGAAAAATATTGATCCCAGCCGCACTGCCGGAGATCGTCACGGGAATCCGGGCCGGGTTCTGCTTGACGTTGATCGGCACCCTGCTGGGCGAGATGTTCGGCGCCCAGCGCGGCCTCGGCCATCTCCTGATGCAGGCCATGACCCGGCACAACATGGATTCGATCATGGCGCTGACCCTTCTGCTCGTGGTCTTTGCCGCAACCGTCAACGGCCTGCTGCTCGCTCTCGATCACCGGCTGCACCGCCGGGTCTAGGCCGCAGAGGCCTGGAACACGTCCGCTGGATTAAATTTTGTCCACCTGACCTTGCGTCACGTTGCGTCCCTCCTGTAGACGGGGTATGCGGTCGGCGAGACGGCCTGACAGGGCCGCCCGCAACGCAGGGAGATTGTCATGGAAGCAGGTGACCGCGAGATCATCGAAGGTTATTTCAAGCGGCTGGCGGAGAGCGACAAGCCGGCCCGGGATGCCGAGGCCGAGAAGCTGATCGCCGAGAAGACAGCCGCCATTCCGGGCGCCGCCTACTACCTGGCGCAGTCGGCCATTGCCGCCGAGCACGCTCTAGCTGAGGCGCAGAACCGCATCCAGCAGCTCGAGTGGGAAGCCCAGCGCAAGTCGGGCGGCATGTTGGGCTCGCTGTTCGGCGGCGGCGGGCGCCCCCCCGCACCGGTGCACGCGCCCGGCTATCGCCCCGGCATGTTCAACGCCCAGCCGGGGCCATGGGGCGGTCAGGCACGCCCCAGCTTCATGGGAACGGCGATGCAGATGATGCTGGGTGTTGCCGGCGGCATGCTCTTAGGCAATCTGCTCGGGCAGATGTTCGGCGCGGGCTCGGCCCAGGCGGCGGAGGCGCCGCAGCAGGAGATGAACCGCGAGGAGCCGTCGGGGTGGGATACGGGCGGCGGCGACAGCATGGAATAGGCCGCACGTCGACCCTGCAAGACGGGACCGATCTGCCAATGTAAGCTTCGCTTCAACCGGCGTGATGCCGGGGAGGGGAGCTTGCGGGAATGAGATCTTGGCGACGGCTGGCTGGAGCTTTGGGCTTGTGTCTT
>VGEI01000426.1 GCA_016869415.1 Alphaproteobacteria bacterium | reverse complement strand
TCTCGCGGGATCGGAAGTCGCCTTCCGCCGTGAAGGCCACATGGTCTTCCAGATCCAGATCGCCAAGCGTGTCGACGCCGTGCCGCGCACGCGCGACTACATGCACGACTGGGAAACCACGCACGCGTCAACCGGCGCGCTAGCGCACTGACAGTCGAGGCACTGTGCGTTAGCGCAGATTTCGCGCGAAAAGTTATCCACGCTATACTTTCCTTTAGCGCGCGAATCGGCTTGGTCTAGTTTTGACGGCGGCGCTACGGTCGACGGCTCCGGACTAGGGGTCGCTTACGGTAATGGAACCTGCTCGCACCAATAATGTCTCGCCGCTGAAGCGGGACGACGATGCGCTGTCGCTGCGCAGCCCGCCGCACAATTTCGAGGCGGAGATCCAGCTCCTCGGCGCCATCCTGTCGAACAACCGCGCCTTCGACCGGGTCGTCGACTTCCTGCGGCCCGAGCATTTTGCCGACGACCGTCACGCCCGCATCTTCGAAGCCTGCGGCAAGCTGATCGGCCGAGGCCAGCTGGCCAGCGCCACCACGCTGAAAAACTATTTCGAGCAGGATTCGACCCTGACCGAGATCGGCGGCGTCCAGTACCTCGCCAAGCTTGCCGGCTCGGCAGTCACCATCATCAACGCGGCCGAGCACGGCAGGCTGGTCCACGACCTCTTTCTGCGCCGCCAGCTGATCGGCCTGGGCGAGGAGGTGGTCAACCGCGCCTATGCCCACGACCTCGACACCGGCGCCAAGGAGCAGATCGAACAGGCCGAGCAGTCGCTCTTCAACCTGGCCACCACCGGCGACCAGGACGGACAGCTCAAGCCGCTGCGTTTCGCGGTCAACGCCGCCATCGACATGGCGGAGGCGGCGTTCAAGCGCGAAAGCCACATCACCGGCGTCACCACCGGCCTCGACGGTCTCGACCGCAAGCTGGGCGGCCTGCACCGCTCGGATCTGGTCATCCTCGCCGGGCGCCCGTCGATGGGCAAGACGGCGCTCGCCACCAAGATCGCCTTCAAGGCGGCCGAAGCCTACCGCGAGCGCACGCTGGAAGACGGCACGGTCGAGGTCGCGGAGGGAGCCAAGGTCGCCTTCTTCTCTCTCGAAATGTCGGCCGAGCAGCTGGCCACCCGTCTTCTCGCCGAGATGACCGAGGTGCCATCCGACAAGATCCGCCGCGGCGACGTGCGCGGCGACGATTTCCCGCGCTTCGTCGAAGCGAGCCAGAAGCTCGCCTCGATGCCGCTGTTCATCGACGACACACCAGCCCTCTCCGTCTCGGCGCTGCGCACGCGGGCCCGGCGGCTGCAGCGCACACAAGGGCTGGGCATGATCGTCATCGACTATCTGCAGCTCCTCGCGCCGCCGCCGGGCACACGCTCCGAAAACCGGGTGCAGGAAATCTCCGCCATCACCCGCGGCCTCAAGGCTCTGGCCAAGGAGCTGAACGTGCCAGTGCTGGCCCTCTCCCAGCTCAGCCGCGCCGTCGAGCAGCGCGAGGACAAGCGGCCGCAGCTCGCCGACCTGCGCGAGTCAGGCACCATCGAGCAGGACGCCGACGTCGTCATGTTCGTCTACCGCGAGGCCTATTACCTCGAGCGCGAGCAGCCCAACCAGCGGCCCGAGGAGAGCGACGAGAAATTCCACGACCGCCTGGACAAATGGCAGCAACGCGCCACCAAGATGCACAACGTCGCTGACGTGATCATCGGCAAGCAGCGTCACGGGCCGATCGGCACGGTCAGCCTGCTCTTCGAAGGCGCCTTCACCAAGTTCGACAACCTGCCCGAAGGCTACGACGTCCCGGAGGGCAGCAGCGAGTGACCCTCATGCCCGCTTCCGCGGGCATGACAATGAGGTAACTTATCGGCCGATGGAATCGACAGCCCGGCCGTCACAGACAATCCTTACCGTCGATCTCGACGCGCTGACCGACAATTACCGGACGTTGCGCGCCCGCCTGAAGGGCGCGGCCTGCGCCGGCGTGGTCAAGGCCGACGCCTATGGGCTCGGCGTGCGGCGCGTAGTGCCGGCCCTTGCCGCGGCCGGCTGCCGCGAATTCTTCGTCGCCCATCTCGGCGAGGGTCTCCTGGTCCGCGCGGTGGCGCCGCGCGACGCCCAGGTCTACGTGCTCAACGGCCTGCTGCCGGGCGAGGAGGACGAGTTCCGGGCCTCCTCTCTCACTCCCGTGCTCAACACGCTGGAGCAGATCGAACGCTGGGGCGAGGCAGCGCGGCGCACGGGTGCGAAACTGGCCGGCGTGGTGCATATCGATACCGGCATGTCGCGCCTCGGCCTGCCGCCAGGCGAAGCGGCGATCCTGATGCGCGAGCCGGCGCGGCTCTCGCCGATCGACCTGCGCTACGTCATGAGCCATCTCGCCTGCGCCGAAGAGGACACGCCGTTGAACGAGGCGCAGCGCCTCGAGTTCGCTGCCTTCCGCGCCCGCTTCCCGGCCGCCAAAGCCAGCCTGGCCAATTCCTCCGGCATCTTCCTCGGGCCCGCCTATCACTACGATCTGGTGCGCCCGGGCTGCGCGCTCTACGGCATCAACCCGCTTCCGGGCCGTCCCAACCCGGTCCGGCAGGTTGCCCGGCTGGACGGAAAAATCCTGCAAATCCACGAGGTTGACCCCCCACGGACGGTTGGATATGGTGCCACGCATCGCGTGACGGAGCGGATTCGCATTGCTACCGTCGCTGCGGGCTATGCCGACGGCTGGCCGCGCTCGTTGAGCGGACGCGGCAGCGCCTTTACCGGAGAGATTCGCTTGCCCGTCATCGGTCGTGTCTCCATGGACCTGACCACGATCGACGTCAGCGCCGCGCCTCATCTGCGCGCGGGCGACAGTCTGGAACTGATGGGCGAGCGGCTTCCCGTGGACCAGGTCGCCGAGACCGCCGGCACCATCGGCTACGAGATCCTGACGCGGCTCGGCTCCCGCTATCACCGCGTCTACACGGGCGGTCCCGCGGCAGGCGCATGATCAATCCGCTCGCCGCTATCGGCCGCATCTTCCTCCACTTCCTGGGGGTCGTCGGCCGCATTGCGATGTTTACCGGAGTTTCGGTGTCGCATTGCTTCCGGCCTCCGTGGTTCCCCTCGCTCATCGGCCGGCAGATGCTCGACATCGGCTACTACTCCTTGCCGGTCGTGGGCTTGACCGCGCTCTTCACCGGCATGGTGCTGGCGCTGCAGAGCTACACCGGCTTTGCCCGCTTCTCGGCCGAGGGCGCCGTGGCGACGGTCGTCGTTCTCTCGGTGACGCGCGAGCTGGGCCCGGTGATCGCCGGCCTGATGGTGGCGGGCCGCATCGGCGCCTCGATGGCGGCCGAGATCGGCACCATGCGG
>VGEI01000425.1 GCA_016869415.1 Alphaproteobacteria bacterium | reverse complement strand
GAGTGCCGGCATCAAGGCCGCCTCGCGCCTCGCCATCTGGCTGTCGACACGGGTCTGAGCGCCTGCATCAGTGCTGCGTCCGACTGCGACCGTTTCCGGTCGACGCGCCTACCGCAGCTATGGTGAAATCGGCACAGGAGAATTTCACCATGGACATGCCGGTCCCCGCCGCCATCCGCACCTACGGGATGAACGAGCGGTCCGACACCGTCGATTTCTTCATCCGCGACGAGTCCGGCCGGGCGCCGATCACCGAGCCGCACCGTCACGAATATTTCCAGGTGCAGATCTGCCTGTCGGGCGACACCGAGCAGTACATCGGCGGTGCGGTGCGGCCCTTCCGGCGCGGCTACGCCAGCTTCGTGCTGCCCTATCGCGTGCACTACGTGCCGCACCCGCCGGGCTCGCGCTTCGTCCTGATCAACGCCACCCAGGCCTTCCTGCGGCCGGACCTTGACGTCGACCCGCTCGATCTCGAGGACGTGCCGGTGAGCCGAGCGCCGGAGCTTGCACCCTTCATCTTCCAGGAATATCTCGACTTCGTCTTCGTCGACGACGAGCTGCGCACGATCGAGGGGCTGATCGCCCGCATGACGGTCGAGCACCGCGAGCGCGGCTTCGGCTCGCTCGAGCTGCTGCGCGGCTACCTGCTGCAGCTTCTCGGCCTCGCCTGCCGCAGTCACGAGGCCGAGCTGACCCGGCTCTTCGGCCTGCAGGCTAACCGCACCAGCCGGCGCGACGCTCTGCAGCGTGTCGTCCGCTACGTGCGCGAGAACCTGCATCGCGACATCGCTCTCGGCGATGCCGCGCAGGCCGCCTTCCTCTCGCCCAACTATCTGGCACACCTGCTGAAGAAGGAGACCGGCAAGACTTTCACCGAGCTGGTCACCGAGCGGCGCTTCGAGCGGGCGCGCGAGCTGCTCGCCACCACCGACCAGCGCATCGGCGAGATCGCCTATCTGGCGGGCTTCCGCGACGAGGCCTATTTCTCGCGGCGCTTCCGCCAATGGTTCAACCAGAGCCCCCGTTCGTTCCGCGACAGCGTGCGCGCCCGAATTGCCGCGCCGGCCAAGCCCGATTGACCCGTCGGGATGGGCCATCCTGCGGTGGAATATCCAAGAAAACCTGAAATGCGTCTCTTTCGCCCGTCCGGCAACCGTCCTAGCTTACAGACGGCGGCAGGCCGCGCCCCGGACGGGGCCGGCCTGTAGACCGCCAGATAGGATTTCGATCGGAGGAGGAACGCATGAGCATTTTCCATGGCGCGCGCCGGCTGGCCGCTGCGGTATCGCTGCTGGGGACGGTCGCATTTGCCGCGCCTTCGTCAGCCCAGCAGATCCAGGTCGCCCTCGGCGACACGGTCTCGGTCGAGACGCTGTCCTTCGTCATTGCCCTCGAACGCGCCAAAGAGCGCGGCTTCGACTACAAGCTCACCTCCTTCGCCAAGGAGGAGCTGGCCATCCAGGCGGTGATCAACAATCAGGCGCATGTCGGCGCAGCCACGCCCTACGCCGTGATGCAGAAAACCAAGGCGCCGATCCGCGGCCTGTTCCAGATGACGCATCTGGTGTTCTTCGCCGTGGCCGACCACTCGATCAAGGACTGGAAGGCTCTTGACGGGCAGCCCTTCACCTTCCACGCCCGCGGCAGCGGCACCGAGGCGATTGGCAACATCCTGGCCAAGCGCAACGGCATCAATTTCGGCCAGCGCAACTACATCTCCGGCTCCGAGAACCGAGTCGTGGCCATGACCAACGGCCAGATCAAGGCGACGATCATCGACCTCGCCAACAAGAACCTGCTGATGCAGCGCGCCCCGGGGCGCTTCCATATCCTGCCGGGCCTGCCGTCTGCGGCCAGCGACGAGATCCTCTTCGCCCGCACCGACTGGCTGGAGCAGAACCGCGCCAAGGCGGAACTGCTGGTCGAGGAGATGCTCAAGCTGTGGACCGAAATGCACAAGAACCCGGCGGTCATCGAGCAGGAGCGCGCCAAGCGTAACCTGCTGAAGGATCTGCCCAGGGAAGTGCTGGCCGACGTGACCCGGTTCTACACCCAGGGCACGACGGAAGGCGTCTACAGCAAGAACGGCGGCGGCCTTGACTCGATCAAGACCGACTTCGAATTCTACGTCGAAGCCGGCCAGATGACCGGGCCGGCCGACCAGCTGAAGGTCGAGGAGTTCTGGGACCTCGGGCCGCTCAACAAGGCGCGGGCCAAGGTCGGCAGCTGATCTCCGACACGCTCTAGTCCGGCGGCGGGGTTCGACTCCGCCGCCGGATCGTTTCTGGAAGCTTCGATGCTCACAGTTTCGACATCGCGCGCCGGGCGGAAGGCCGGAACCGGCTGGCAGGCCGCCCGCCGCCACCTGACTCACCCGCTGGTCTTCCGCCTGCTGTCGATCGTCGTCGTCTTCGCCGCCTGGGAATACGCCGGGCGGAAGCCGATCAGCGCCTCCTTCCCGTCGTTCAGCGAGACGCTCGTTGCCGGTTGGGAGATGGCCGCCGACGGTTCGCTGGGTGCCGCGTTGCTGATCACCATCGTGCCGCTGGTCATCGGCGTCACCATCTCCGCCATCGTCGGCGTGATCGCCGGCATCGTCATGGGCCTCGACCGCAGGGCCGAGTGGCTCGGCGTACCCGTCTTCATCGTCGCCCAGGCAGCGCCCCTGTCGGCGCTGATCCCGCTGCTGGTCCTGGCCTACGGCGTCGGGCTGGCGACCAAGGTGACCACCGTCTGCATCATGGCCATGCCGGTCATCGTGCTGAACTCCTTCAAGGCAATCCGCAACACGCCCACCTCGCTCGTCGAGATGGGCCACTCCTTCCTCGGCACGCGCGAACAGGTGATCGGCAAGATCATCCTGCCCGCAGCCAGCCCCGTGATCTTCGCCGGCCTGCGGCTCGGCCTCGCCTCGGGCTTCATCGGTGTCGTCCTGGCCGAGCTGCTGATCAGCCCGACCGGCATCGGCGATCTCATCACCTATCACCAATCCATTGCCGAGTACCCGAAGATGTTTGCAGCGATCGCCGTCGTCATCCTCCTGTCCGTGATCTTCATCAGCCTGCTGGAGCGGATCGAGATCCTGCTCTTCCGGCCCGAGAAGCGGAGCGTGGCATGAGCGCCGCCGCCAGACAGGTTGCGCCCGTCGACCCGCGCAGCGCCGGAGCCATGGTCTCGGTACGCTCTGTGTCCAAGGTCTACCCGGGCGGGGTCGAGGCGCTCAATGACATCTCGCTCGACTTCCCGCGTAGCCAGCTCACCACGCTCCTCGGGCCGTCGGGCTGCGGCAAGACGACGCTGCTCAAGATCGTCGCCGGGCTGCTTCCGGCTACCTCGGGCGAGGTGCTGGTCGA
>VGEI01000424.1 GCA_016869415.1 Alphaproteobacteria bacterium | reverse complement strand
GAGCTTGCCGCCCTGCTGCGCCGCGACGGATTCGCCAGCCTCGCAGAGGCCGTCGGGGCGACCCACGGGACCAACAGGCGTTGACCCGCCGCTTCGCCTTGCGTCAAGCTGCCGCCACTTAAGGCGAAGCGCGGCCCCGAGTCGCGCCCCATCCCGCGGAACACGGCATGCCCGCCATCAGTCACGTCCTGATCGCCCTCGGATACGCAGTTTTCGCGGGGGCGGTGACCGTGGCGCTGCCCTACATGATCCCCCAGCTCGACATGCGCGGCGCGGTCGAGATCGGCGCCATCATCATCCTGGTGGCGGCACTCGTTCATCTGGCCAGCGCGCGGCTGCGCCGCGGCGACGAGGAGGCCCGGGACATCGATGCCGTGCGCACGGGTTACGGCCAGCTGCGTCAGGAGCTGGCGCGGGCGCGCGACGAGGCCCGGCAGATCTACGAGGCGATCCGCACGGTCACCGAGCAGCGCCAGGGGCAGGCCCAGGAGATCGAGACGGTGATGACCGAGGTGCGGGTGCTGCAGGGCCTGGTCGAGCAGCTCTCCTCGGGCAAGCCGGTCAAGGGCAAGCCGGCCTATCTCGTCGATGCGGGCGCCGGGAAGCCGGCGGACAAGCCGGAGATATCGCAGCCGCCGCGCGTGCTCTCCGGGCTGCCGGACGACGAGGTGCTGGAGATGGTGCGCGAGGCGCTGCGCGACAACCGCGTCGACCTCTTCGTCCAGCCGATCGTCAGCCTGCCGCAGCGCAAGCGCCGGCATTACGAATGCTTCAGCCGGGTGCGCGCCGAGGACGGCTCGATCCTGCTGCCCGAGAGCTATCTCGGCGTTGCCGAGCGCGCCGGGCTCATCGCGGCGGTCGACAACATGCTGCTGTTCCGCGGCGTGCAGCTGGTGCGGCGCGTGCAGAAGAACAATGCCGAGGTCAGCATCTTCGTCAACATCTCCGAGCATACGCTCGCCGATGTCCGCTTCCTGCGCGAGTTCGTCACTTTCATGGCGGCGAACCGCGACCTCGCCCCGTATCTGGTGTTCGAGTTCACCCAGGCCAGCGTCGAACGCCACCGCGAGGCCGGGCTGAAGGAGCTCGACCGTCTGGGCAAGCTCGGCTTTCGCCTGTCGATGGATCAGGTGACGAGCATCGATTTCGACATCGAGGAGCTCAAGACCCTGCATATCCGCTTCCTCAAGATCGAGGCGGCCAAGCTGATCGAGCAGACGCGCGCCACGCATCAGCGCCTCGACATGCGGGCCTTCAAGCAGGCGTTGGACCGTCAGGCCATTGACCTGATCGTCGAGAAGATCGAGAACGAAGCGACGCTGGTCGAGATCCTCGACATGCCGGTCGATTTCGGCCAGGGCTATCTCTTCGGCGAGCCGCGGCTGTCCAAGGACGCGCGCGAAGCCGCGTAGTCATAACCAATGTCGCAAGCGCCGCCGGTCATCCCCGGCCTGTCCGCCGTCGTCGAGCGCTACGACGGGTTCATCCTCGACCTCTGGGGTTGCCTGCACGACGGCGTGAAACCCTATCCCGGCTCACTCGACGCGCTTCGGCGCCTGCGCGCGGCGGGCAAACGCACCCTGGCGGTCTCCAACGGGCCGCGGCGTGCCGCTTCGGTCGCGTCGACCACGCGGCAGATCGGCATCGATCCGGCGCTGCTTGACGGCGTCCTCTCCGCCGGCGAGGTGGCCTGGCAGGCCATTGTCGACCGCCGCGACCCCTGGCACGCCCGGCTCGGCCGGCAGGCGCTGCATATCGGCGCTGATCGTGACCGGGGGATGTTCGAGGGTAACGGCCTCAAGCGTACGCGCGACGTCGCCACCGCCGATTTCATCCTGCTCACCGGCCCGATGGACGACGAATGGGAGCTGCCGCAGCACGAGGATCTGCTGCGCGCCGCACTGGCGCGGCGCCTGCCGATGGTCTGCGCCAATCCCGACCTCGACGTGGTCAAGGGCGACGTGCGGCTGATCTGCGCTGGCGCGATCGCGGCGCGCTACGCCATGCTCGGCGGCGACGTGGTGCAGCACGGCAAGCCGGAGCGTGCGATCTACGAGCGGGCGCTGCGGGAGCTCGGTGTCACCGACCCGCGGCGCGTGCTCGCCTGCGGCGATTCTTTCCATACAGACGTGAGCGGGGCGCATCGCGCCGGGATCGACGTCGCCTTCATCCCCGGCGGCATCCATGCCGACGAGGTCGGCTACAGGCCAGGCGAGATACCCGACGTGGCGGCGGTGGCCGCACTGATGGCCCAGTACAGCGTCACCCCGACCTGGATCCTGCCTGAATTGAAGTGGTGATCTACGCCCTACTCTTGCGGGAGAGGGGAACGCGAAGCGACATCACATAAACTTGCGGCGCCTGAAAGCGCTTATCTCAGTTGTGCCAAGTTCAAACCATTCCCCGTTCTTGCGCTTCGCCTCAAAGCGCCGATGCCAGTAGGCTTCTATGCCGTGTGGGTCGTCGGTTCGAATCACGTGAACGGTCTTGACCTTATCCGGCAACTGGATCGCCAGCTCTCGTTCTCGCCTGCCGGTCGCGTTTGTCTTTCCAATTTTGTAGTGCCGACCTGACTTAAGCAGATAGACGAACCCGAATTCCTCTGTGTCCTTGGCGGGGGCGCCGATCGTCTGCTCGCCAGTGTCCTGACGTATGGTGCATAGCTTGATGATGTCGTCCAAACCTGAGCGTTTGCTACAATATTCCACAATTGTCTTGGCGAAGTTACTTTTTGTGCCGAATCGCTCGAAGGCTTTGGCGTTTGGGAAGCTGCTATCTATCCGCTTTCTGATTTTTAGCTCTGCGACGGTTGGAAACTTGCCAAGTTCGCGAGTGAAAGCGATAAACTTCTCGATCAGGAATTCATCGCTGAACGCGATGGTCTTCTCGTTCGGATTATAGCCAGCTTCGCGCACGGCATCGCCCCAACGTGGCCAATACCTGAGCCAGTCGCTATCTCGAATGCCGGTTTCGCCAAAAAACTTTCGCCAGCCAAGTGGCGTTCCGCTATTCGCCGCTGCCGTGCGCTTAATCTCGCTAAGGATACGATCCTTATTTAGCATGCACGCATTATAGAGCTTCGCTGAGGTGGTGAAACGGTCCTGCCCCCGACGCCTTCGGTGTCATCCGATCAAGGAGTATTGCTCAGTGCTGACCGCCCAGTACAGCGTCACACCGACCCGGATGATACTGCCTGAACTGAAATGGTGACATCGCCCGCTAAGTGAGCGGCCGCCACATTGTGTCAAAAAGGTGCAGGCAATTTTATTAGCCTGCAAGCTCTTGAAATTGCTGGCAGCGCTTATGTCCAATCGTGTCCAATATGGCTAATAGAACGCTCGGCCTGCCGTATTAATTAG
>VGEI01000423.1 GCA_016869415.1 Alphaproteobacteria bacterium | reverse complement strand
GCAAGTGGCGGCACAAGCCGCGCGCAGCCTACTGGGGACGCCATGAGCGGCGCCGCGACAATGCTCCTGGCGGTGGCGGTGCCGCTGGCCGGTGCATTGCTAATCGCCGTGTCGCACGGCCGGCCGAACCAGCGTGAGGCGGTGACCCTAGTCACCGCCGTGGTCATGTTTGGACTCGTCGCTTCGCTGGTACCCGAGGTGCTTGCGGGAGGTAGACCTGCCACCCAACCCTGGATGGTGCTGCCCGGATTGGATCTGCAACTCGCGCTCGAGCCGCTTGGCATGTTGTTCGCGCTCGTCGCCTCGTTCTTGTGGATCGTCAATTCGATCTACTCGATCGGCTACATGCGCGGCAACGAGGAGCCGCGGCAGACCTCGTTCTATGTGTTTTTTGCCATTGCCCTGTCGGCCACGCTCGGCATCGCGTTTGCCGGCAACCTGTTCACGCTGTTCCTGTTCTACGAACTGCTGACGCTTTCAACGTATCCTCTGGTCATCCACAAGCAGAATGCCGAAGCCCTTCGCGCCGGCCGCATCTATCTCGTCCTGCTCATCGGCAGCTCCATCGTTCTCTTCCTTCCGGCCGTCGTCTGGGTCGCCTGGGCGGCGGGAACCACGACGTTCACCCCGGGAGGCGTCGTCGCCGGCGTCCTGACTCCAAGCGAAACCGGCTGGCTCTTGGCGCTGTTCGCGTTTGGCATCGGAAAGGCGGCGATCATGCCCATGCATCGCTGGCTTCCGGCAGCGATGGTCGCCCCCACCCCGGTCAGCGCCCTTCTGCACGCGGTCGCGGTCGTGAAGGCCGGCGTGTTCAGTATCGTCAAGATCACGGTCTACGTCATGGGCGTCGAGAATCTAGCACGCGTTGGCAGCGGAGACTGGCTGCTCTATGTCGCGGGCGTGACGGTCATCGGCGCGTCACTGATCGCGCTCGCCCAGGACAATCTCAAGCGCCGTCTCGCCTATTCGACCGTTAGCCAACTTTCCTACGTAGTCTTGGCGGCAGCCATCCTTACGCCGATTTCCGTGGTTGCAGCAGCGCTTCATATCGCCGCGCATGCCTTTGGCAAGATCACGCTGTTCCTTGCCGCCGGGTCAATCTATACCGCAGCGCATAAGACCGAGGTGAGCGAGCTCGATGGCATCGGCAAGCGGATGCCGTGGACGATGGGCGCTTTTGCCATCGGTGCCCTGAGCATGATCGGCGTGCCGCCGGCAGCGGGCTTCATCAGCAAATGGTACATGGCTGGCGCGGCTCTCGCTGCTGAGGAATATTTCGCGCTGTCGGTCATCGTTCTGAGCACGCTGCTGAACGCCGCCTACTTCGTACCGATTGTCTACGCCGCGTTCCTCAAGCCGGAGCGTAGCGGTGGCCACGATCACGATCACGGCGAGGCGCCATGGCCCATGGTTGTCGCGCTCGTTTTTACTGCTGCAGGAACCATGCTGCTCTTTTTGTTGCCTAACTTGCCACTCACCCTGGCGCGGCAGATCGCGGGGATACCATGAGCTCCTTGCACCCGTTCACTGGTCGCACCGCCCGTATCCTGTGCGTCGTCTCCGTCCTCATCTTGGCGATCACGGTGGTTGCCGAGCTTTTCATCCACCGCCATGGCTTGTTCGGCCTCGACGAGAGTTTCGGCTTCAACGCCTGGTATGGGTTTGCCGCCTGCGTTGGCTTGGTGGCCGTATCACGATTGATCGGCTTCGTGCTGAAGCGGCCGGATAGCTACTATGACCGCTAGTCTTCTCCTGCCGCCAGCATTCGCGCTGCTCCTGGGCGCGGGGCTCCTGACCGTCGTGCGGGGGCGCCTGCGGGCGGCTGTCATGCTGCTCGCACCGCTCGCATCGCTAGCGCTGGTCTGGCAGATGCCTGACGCGAGCACGGTGACTGCAGGATACCTAGGCTACGATCTAATCCTTGTGCGCGGCGATCGGCTCAGCCGCTGGTTCGGCACCGTTTTCGCCATCATGTCGTTCGCGGGCGGGCTCTTCGCGCTGAAGCAGGAGAGCCGGCTCGAGAGTGTCGCCGCGCAGGTCTATGCCGGTGGCGCGCTGGGCGTCGTCTTTGCCGGCGATCTACTGACTACTTTTGTGTTCTGGGAGATCATGGCGCTCGCCTCGACCGCCGTAGTGTGGAGCGCCGGCGGCGCGTCGCGGGCCGCAGGCCTGCGCTATCTCCTGATCCATCTGGTCGGCGGCGTGCTGTTGATGATCGGCTTGGCCGGCGAGGCCCAGGCGACCGGCAGTCTCGCCTTCAAGGCCATGACGCCAGACACGCCGGCGCGCTGGCTGATTCTGGCCGGCTTCCTCATCAATGCCGGCGCACCGCCGCTCTCGGCCTGGCTGCCAGACGCTTATCCGCAATCGTCGTATAGCGGCATGGTTGTACTGTCAGCCTTCACCACCAAGACTGCCGTCTACGTGCTGCTGCGCGGCTTCCCTGGCGCCGAGATCCTGATCTGGGTCGGGCTCTACATGGTGTTCTATGGGATCGTTTACGCGATCCTTGAAAACGATATGCGCCGAATTCTCGCCTACAGCATCGTCAATCAGGTCGGCTTCATGGTGGCGGGGATCGGGATCGGCACCGAGTTGGCGCTGAACGGGGCGGCCTCGCATGCCTTCGCGCATATTATCTACAAGGCTCTGCTGCTGATGTCTGCTGGATCGGTCCTCTACATGACCGGTAAGTCGAAATGTACCGAACTCGGCGGCCTGTTTCGCAGCATGCCGCTGACCACGATCTGCGGAACGGTGGGTGCGCTCGCGATCTCGGCCTTCCCGCTCACCTCGGGCTTCGTCACCAAGTCGATGATCAGCGACGCCGCCGGACATGAAAAGCTGACGCTCGTATGGTTCTTGCTGGCGGCAGGGTCGGCCGGCGTCTTTCTGCACGCCGGCATCAAGTTCCCGTGGTTCGTCTTCTTCCAGCGCGATTCCGGACTCCGCCCGGCTGACCCGCCAATGAACATGCGAGCTGCGATGCTCTTCTTCTCACTCCTCTGCATCATGCTGGGTATTGCGCCGGGTCTGCTTTACCGCTGGCTGCCGTTCGGGGCGACGTACGAGCCGTACACCGCCGATCATGTGGTGACCCAGCTACAGCTCCTGCTCTTCTCGGGGCTGGCCTTCTTTATGCTGCTCGGGATTCTGCGCCGGACGCCAACCATTACGCTCGATACCGACTGGTTCTACCGGCGCGCCGGTGCCGCACTGGCGAGTGGTGCGACCCGTGTAGCGCACGTCGTCTGGCACAACTTCGCCGTTGGCATCCGCGGACTGGTCGACGAGACCTTGTCTGGAATTTC
The DNA here is from genome assembly GCA_016869415.1 of Alphaproteobacteria bacterium. Lineage (GTDB taxonomy): Bacteria > Pseudomonadota > Alphaproteobacteria > CACIAM-22H2 > CACIAM-22H2 > VGEI01. The sequence goes on along the minus strand of VGEI01000423.1, from coordinate 60 downwards.
GATCCTTGCTCGTCAGGGCATCCTGGCACGTACCCAGGCGAGCGGTACTATGGCCATGTT
>VGEI01000422.1 GCA_016869415.1 Alphaproteobacteria bacterium | reverse complement strand
CCCGCCGCGATCGCACCCTCGCCGGCATACTGGTCGACCTTCTCCTTGGTCAGGGCCACGACGTCAGGCTGCGCCCCCGCTTCCAGGCGCTTTACCAGCAGCACGGTCGGGCCATACTCGGCATCGAGAGCGATACTGGTGCTTGCCTCAAAGCGCCGGCCAAGCTCACGCATCGGCGCGGCAATAGCCAGTGTCGACAGGAGCCTGAGGCGTATTGGGGGCGCCTCAACCAAAAGGTTTCAACCCCCCGGCGTATCGCTGCCAGCGCCGCACGTAGCCCAACGCTTCCTGGGCGAGATGCTTGATCGTCTTCTCGTCGACCGCGCGGATAGCCTTGGCCGGGCTGCCGACGATGAGCGTGCCCTCGGCAAACTCCTTACCTTCGGTGATCAGGGCGTTGGCGCCGACCAGGCAGTTCTTTCCGATCTTGGCGCCGTTCAGAATCGTCGCCCCCATGCCGACGAGGGCTCCGTCGCCGATGGTGCAGCCGTGCAGCATTGCGTGATGCCCTATGATGCAGCCGGCGCCCACCTTCACCGGAAATCCGGGGTCGGCGTGAAGCACCGCGTTCTCCTGGATATTGCTGCCATCGCCGATATCGATTGTGTCGTTGTCGGCGCGGAGAACGGCACCGAACCAGATGCCCACGTCGAGCCCCAGCGTCACCTGCCCGATGACGTGGGCGCCGGGCGCAACCCAGAAGCGGCCAGGACCAGGGGTTCGGGGGACGTGCTCATCGAGGGCGTAGAGGGGCATGCGACGCTCGCCAGTGAAAATTAATTCCAGAGACGGAGACTACAGCGCCTGCTGGCCGGTGAACACGGCCGATACGCCCCGCCGCTCGTCGACAATGTCGTAGACATACCTGCAGCGAGAGTGACAATTTCCGGCGCCTGTCAGTCATCCGTCAGTACAAGCCATCCGCAAGAGGTCGCCCCCATGCGCGCCGCCTACTACGAAGCCAACGGTCCTGCCGCCAGCGTTCTCAAGGTCGCAGAGGTTGAGACTCCGAAGCCTGGTCCCGGCGAGGTGCGCGTGAAGCTGGTCACCTCCGGCGTCAACCCCTCGGACGTCAAGACGCGCGCCGGTACGGTGCGCAAGATCGCATTCCCCCGGGTCATCCCACACAGCGACGGTGCCGGCACGATCGACGCGGTCGGTGACGGCGTGGACAAGTCCCGCATCGGAGAGCGCGTCTGGATCTGGAACGGCGCCTGGAAACGCCCCTTCGGCACGGCGGCCGAGTTTGTCACCCTGCCCGCCCGCCAGGCGGTCGCACTACCCGCTTCAGCTAGCTTCGAGGATGGTGCCTGTCTCGGTATTCCCGCCCTCACGGCATGGCATGCCGTGACGATCGATGGGCCGGTGAGAGGCCAGACGCTTCTGGTGCATGCCGGCGCTGGGGCCGTCGGACACTACATCTTGCAGATTGCCAAGGCCCGAGGGGCGACTGTTCTTGCCACCATCAGCTCACCAGAGAAGGCTGCACTGGCCGAGGCCGCCGGGGCCGATCACACGATCAACTATCGCAGCGAGGATGTCGGCGCGCGGATCAGGGAGATTACCGGCGGCAAGGGCGTTGACCGGATCATCGACATGGACATCACGGCTAACGCGAAGCTTATCCCGGCCGTGCTGCGGCCGCGCGGCACCGTGGTGATCTACGGCATCGGCGGCCCCGAGGCGACCATTCCTGCGCAGTACTGTCTGACCGCCCAGATCGAACTCAAGTTCTTCCTGGTCTACGATCTCGACGAGGCGGCACGCGAAGCGGGGCTCAAGGGGATCAGCGAGATGCTGAAATCGGCGGCGCTGCAGCACAACGTCGCGGCCACATACCCCCTCGACCAGATCGTCGCCGCCCACCAGGCCGTGGAGAGCGGCAAGGTGATGGGCAACGTCGTCGTCCTCCTTTAACCCTTCGCCACGCCTGAGGCCTCGATAATCTCGGGGATGGCCGACGGGTTCTGCGGCGCCATGATATGCGCGCCGGCAATGCCGGGGACGGTGGCCAACTCCTGCAGCAATTCGATGGCGATGCGCCGGCCTTCCTGCTTCGAGTCGGCGGCTTTCTCCAACCGCTCGACGATCGCGTCCGGGATCCGTGTGCCGAAAAGCTTCTCGCGCATCCAGCGGGCGGACTTAACGGACGGGATCGGCGCGATGCCGATCAGGATCTTGAGCCGGGGGGCAACGCCGAGTTCGATCAGCCGGGCCGCATAGCGCCGTACCACGCCGGTATCCATGGAGAACTGGGTTTGGATGAAATCCGCACCCGCTTCCAGCTTGCTGCGCAAAGGAGCCGCATCCCAGCCGGCCGGCGGGTCGGTCGGGATATCGGCACCGCCGATCAACAGCGACACCGGCCCCTTGATGGCCGTACCAGTCGGCAGCGTGCCGGTGCTGCGCATGTGGTGTGCGGTGGCGAGCAGGTCGCGGCTGTGCAGGTCGAAGACCGGCTTGGTCTCCGGCTGGTCGCCTGCCTTGGGATCGTCGCCGCCCAAGACCAGGACATTGTGGATGCCGGAGGCCATGGCACCGAGCAGGTCGGCCTGCAGCGCGATGCGGTTGCGGTCGCGGCAGGTCATCTGCAGGATCGGCTCGATGCCGGCGTCGAGCAACGCGCGTGCGGCGACAAGGCTCGATAGATGCGCTTTGGCTCCGGCCCCGTCCGTGACGTTGACCGCGGTCGCCAATCCCTTGAGCGGCGAAGCGCGGGATACGAACTCCGTCGGATCGGTCGCCACCGGCGGCGTCAATTCGGCAGTGACGGCGAAACGCCCGCTGGCCAGCCGCCGGGCAAAGCCGCTGCCCATCGGCCACAGGCGGCCCGAAGCATCGTTCATCGAGTGGTTGTAGCAGCTAGTGGAACGACTTCGCCACCGCTGAGCGGACGCGCACCACGAGCTGCGCCATGCCGAAGGTGATGCCGCTGACTGGAAGCGGGCGCACGCGCGAGGTGTGGAAGGCCGCGATTCGCCACTCGCCCTCGCGCTTGACCAGAATATAGGTCTGGATCGAGCGGCGCCGCCGGATCGAGCGGCGCTGCCAGGGCATCATCACCGCTCCCGCGATGATAGCGACGGCCGTGTCCGGAGCGAGGAACCGGAGGCGCGGGTTGCCTTCGAAGATCCGGCGCGAGGCGCGCAGCGCATTCTCAAACAGGTAGCGGTGGAGGCGGGCGATCGCCCGCCGGCCGCGCACATGCGTCCCGTCGAAGGCGATGTAGTCGGCGTCATCGGTGAAGGAAGCGGCATAGGCGGTCCCGTCATGGCGGTTCCAGGCCTCGGCCAGCCCGTCGATCAGGGCCTTGATCGCCCGCCGGTCGAGCACCGTTAATTCGTTTGCACTCATGTGCCTCGGTTGCCTGGGGC
>VGEI01000421.1 GCA_016869415.1 Alphaproteobacteria bacterium | reverse complement strand
TTTTCCTGCAACTCTTGGGGACCTTCGCCCGATGGCCAGCCAACCCGACCTTTCCATGATGCTGAACGGCGCCAACGCCCCGTTCATCGCCGAGCTCTATCACCGCTATTTGCAGAACCCTGGCTCGGTCGACGCCAGCTGGCAGGCCTTTTTCGCTGAGCTGCGCGACAACCCGCAGGCGGTCCAGGCCGATGTCCGCGGCGCCTCCTGGGCACCCAAGACCAGCCTGCCGGTCGAAGGGGACGAGGCCCCCGCCAAGAAGAAGGGCAACGGCGCCAACGGTGCTGCTGCCGCGACGGTCGGCGTCGACCAGATCCGTGCCGCCACGCTCGATTCCGTGCGGGCGCTGATGCTCATCCGTGCCTATCGCATCCGCGGCCATCTCGCCGCCCATCTCGACCCCTTGGGTTTGGAGAAGCGAGACCCGCATCCCGAGCTCGAGCCGGCGACCTATGGCTTCCAGGAAGGCGACTACGACCGTCCGATCTTCATCGACGGCGTGCTCGGTCGTGAGACCGCGACCTTGCGCGAGATCGTCTCCATCCTGCGCGATACCTACAGCGGCACGATCGGCGTCGAGTTCATGCATATGAGCGATCCGGCGCAGAAGAGCTGGATCCAAGCGCGCATCGAGGGTGCGCGTAACCACACCGATTTCTCGGAGAAGGGCAAGCGGGCCATCCTCGAGCGCCTGACGGCGGCAGAGGTGTTCGAGAAATTCCTCGACAAGAAGTATACCGGTACCAAGCGCTTCGGCCTCGACGGCGGCGAAGCGGCCATCCCGGCGCTGGAGCAGATCATCAAGCGCGGCGGTCAGCTCGGTGTGCGCGAGATCGTCATCGGCATGCCGCATCGCGGCCGGCTCAACGTGCTGGCCAATTTCATGGGCAAGCCGTTTGCCGCGATCTTTTCCGAGTTCCAGGGCAACGCCGCTCAGCCCGACGACGTCCAGGGCTCGGGCGACGTGAAGTACCATCTCGGCACGTCGTCCGACCGCGACTTCGACGGCGCCAAGGTCCACCTGTCGCTGACCGCCAACCCGTCGCATCTCGAATGCGTCAATCCGGTTGCGCTCGGCAAGGTCCGCGCCAAGCAGATGCAGCGCAAGAATCTCAACCGCGAAGAGCAGATGGTTGAATGCATGGGCCTGCTGCTGCACGGCGATGCCGCTTTCGCCGGCCAGGGTATCGTGGCCGAGACGATGATGCTTTCGGAGCTGCGCGGCTATCGCACCGGCGGCACCATCCATTTCATCGTCAACAATCAGATCGGCTTCACCACCTCGCCACAGTACTCGCGCTCGTCGCCCTACCCGACGGACGTGGCGAAGACCATCCAGGCGCCGATCTTCCACGTCAACGGCGACGACCCCGAAGCGGTGGTCCATGTGGCGCGCATCGCCACCGAGTTCCGCCAGCGGTTCCTGAAAGACGTCGTCATCGACATGTTCTGCTACCGGCGGCACGGGCACAACGAGTCCGACGAGCCGTCGTTCACCCAGCCGATCATGTACAAGACGATCGCCTCGCATCCGACGGCTCGCGAGATCTATGGGCGCCGGCTGGTCGAGGAAGGCACGCTGCCCGGGGGCGAGCCGGAGAAGATGGTGGCGGACTTCACGGCCCATCTGGAGAGCCAATACGAGGCAGCAAAGGGCGGCTACAAGCCGAACAAAGCCGATTGGCTGGAAGGCAGCTGGAGCGGATTGGAGATCGCCTCAGGCGACGACCGCCGCGGCACGACGGATGTGCCGATGGAACGCCTCAAGGAAGTCGGCGCCGGGCTGACCCGCTACCCGTCCGATTTCAACATTCACAAGACGCTCAAGCGCGTTCTCGAAAATAAGCGCAAAGCCATCGAAACCGGCGCCGGGCTCGACTGGGCGACGGCCGAAGCTCTTGCCTTCGGCACCCTGCTGCTTGAGGGCGCGCCCGTGCGCCTCTCCGGCCAGGACTCAGGCCGCGGCACCTTCTCGCAGCGCCACGCCGTGTTCACCGACCAGGAGACCGAGGCGAAGTACGTGCCGCTCAACCACCTCAAGGACGGCCAAGCGCCGTTCGAGGTGATCGACAGCCCGCTCTCCGAGTTCGCAGTGCTGGGCTTCGACTACGGTTTCTCGCTGGCTGAACCCAAGGCGCTGACCCTCTGGGAGGGCCAGTTCGGCGATTTCGTCAACGGTGCCCAGACCATCATCGATCAGTTCATCAGCTCCGGCGAATCCAAGTGGCTCCGTATGTCCGGGCTGGTCATGCTGCTGCCGCATGGGTACGAAGGGCAGGGTCCCGAGCATTCTTCGGCGCACCCCGAGCGTTTCCTGTCGCTCTGCGCCGAGGACAACATGCAGGTTTGCAACCTGACGACCCCGGCGAACTATTTTCATGCCCTGCGTCGCCAGCTGCACCGGCCGTTCCGCAAGCCGCTGATTATTTTCGCGCCGAAGTCGCTGCTGCGTCACAAACTGGCGGTCTCAAAGCTAGAGGAGATGGGACCGAAGACGACGTTCCACCGTGTGCTGTGGGACGACAAGCCGCCGGCCGCCGACGACAAGATCAAGAAGATCGTGCTGTGCACGGGCAAGGTCTATTACGACCTCTTCGAGGAGCGCGAGAAGCGCGGCCTCAAGGACACGATCGTCATGCGGATCGAGCAGCTCTATCCGTTCCCGTTCGGCGCGCTGACGAAAGAGCTGGCGCGCTATAAGAATGTGAAGAGCGTCACCTGGTGCCAGGAGGAGCCCAAGAACCTCGGCTACTGGCAGTTCATCGAGCCGCGCATCGAGGAGACACTGGCCTCGGCGAAGCTGAAGGTCGAGCGGCCGCGCTATGCCGGCCGGCCGGAATCGGCGGCGACCGCCACCGGCAGCTACAAGCGTCACAATGCGGAGCAGGCAAAGCTCATCGACACGGCGCTCTCGGCCTGAGAGCGCCGGCGCTTAGACACAGGGGATAGCAATGGGCGTGGAAATCAAGGTGCCGACCCTCGGCGAATCCGTTACCGAGGCGACCATCGGCAAGTGGTTCAAGAAGGTCGGCGACGCCGTGGCGGCCGACGAGCCGCTGGTCGAGCTCGAGACCGACAAGGTTACCGTCGAGGTGCCGTCGCCGTCGGCCGGCACGCTGGAAGCGATCAAGGTCGAGGCCGGCCAGACGGTGAACGTCGGCGCCATCCTCGGCAGTGTGGCCGCCGGCGCCGGCCCGGCCAAGAGCGCTGCGAAGCCTGCAGCCGCTCCTGCAGCGGCGCAGCCCGCGGTCGCGCCGGCTGCCGCCAAAGACCCCGGTCCGGCCGCGCGCAAGGCGCTGGCCGAGAGCGGCGTGAACCCGGCAACCATCCAGGGTAGCGGCAAGGACGGCCGCGTCACCAAGTCAGATGTGCAGGC
>VGEI01000420.1 GCA_016869415.1 Alphaproteobacteria bacterium | reverse complement strand
CCCGATGAACTCGCGCAGCTCCTCGGCATTCGTCGCCGGTTTGCTGCCCGACGACGATTTCGTCGACCTCGCCCGCAACTTCCCGGTCAGCGACCGGCCGAGCGAGGCCATCGTCCGGGCCATTGCCGAATCCTCGACCAGCCCCGACCTGGCGAAGATGCTCGCCTACGCGCCCAATCTCGGCCTGCCGGCGCACCGCGCCGCCGGGGTGGAGTGGCTGGCGCGTCACGGCCTGCGCACCACACCCGGCGAAGTCGCGGTCTGCGACGGCGCCCAGCACGCCACCATGCTGGCCATGGCGGCGACGGCACGCGCCGGCGATGTCATCCTCACCGAGCAGCTGACCTTCTACGGCATGAAGTCGATCGCCACGCTGCTCGGCCTGCGCCTGCACGGTGTCGCCATGGACGAGTATGGGCTGTTGCCGGAGGCGCTCGAAGCGGCCTGCCGGCAGGTCTCGCCCAAGGCGCTCTATTGCACGCCGACCCTGCAGAATCCGACCACCGCCCTCATGCCGGCCGAACGCCGCGAGGCCATCGCCGAGATCTGCCGCCGCTACGGCGTGGTGGTCGTCGAGGACGACATCTACGGCTTCCTGTGCAGCGATTCGCCGCCGCCGGTCTCCTCCTTCGCCCCGGACAACTCGATCTTCGTCACCAGCTTCTCCAAGTGCGTGGCGCCGGGCCTGCGCATCGGCTACGTCAAGGCCCCGGCGGCTCTGCTCGAGCGCATCGGCTCAGCCCTGCGCGCCACGACCTGGATGGCGACACCGTTGATGGCCGAGATCGCCGCGCGTCTGGTGCGCTCGGGCGACGCGGCCCGCCTGGCCGACTCGCAGCGCGCCGAAGCCATCGTCCGCCAGAAGATTGCCGCCCAGCACCTCGGCGATTTCGAGGTTGCCACCCACCCCTCGAGCTTCCATCTCTGGTTGACGCTGCCCGAGCCCTGGCGCCGCGAGGAATTCACCATCCAGGCCCGCCAGCGCCGGGTCGGCGTCGCCCCGGCCGAGGCCTTTGCTGTCGGCCGTGCGCCGGTGCCGCACGCGGTTCGTATCGGCCTCTCGGCGGCGCGCGACCGCACCCAGCTCGCCCGTGCTCTAGGCATCCTGGCCGAGCTGCTGCGCGAGGTGCCGGACCGCGGCTTCCCGGTGGTTTGAGGCCTATTTCTTCCGGCCGAAGGCAGCGTCGAGATCGGCGCGAAACTCGTGCGGGTGCAGGCCGAAATCGCCCATCACCAGAACGCAGTCGACCGTCACGCCGTCCTCGGCCAACGGCAGGCGCAGGACGCGATAGCTGCGCACATTGCCTTCCTCGGTGGTGAAATCGAGCCGGACGTATTGCGGCTGCCGCGTCTCGACGAGTTCAGCCAGGCTGCGCCAGACGGTATCGCCCCAATCGGGCGGTGGGATATCGCGCACCCGCCGGCCAGTCAGGTCAAAGCCGAAAATGTCGTAGGTCAGCGTCCCAGCCAGCCGGTAACGGAAATCGAGCGGCTCACGCTCGACGTCGATCAGGATAAGCTGCGGCAGGACGGGTTTCAGCTCGACCGGATCGATGGCCTTGCGCCCCGGCAGTTTTCCGCCACGATGCTTGTCCTGCCAGTACTCGATGAGGAAGCGGAAGCTGCGCTCGTCGCTGCTCGCCAGATCGAGCGGCACGGACCGGACCGGGTGCGGTACCCGCAAAACTTTTGCCGTCGCCATGTCTCAGTATAGGCCCGATCGTCCGCCGACCTAGCCGATCTTTTGCTCGGCGACGGTGTGTCCGTGGTTGAGAGGCCCGTAACCGCGACCGAAGCCTGGCGCCGTTTCGATGGCCTTACGCACGTAGTCGCGGGCCCGCATCACAGCGGGCACGATCTCCATTCCTTGCGCCAGACTCGTGGCGATGGCCGAGGCAAGGGTGCAGCCGGTGCCGTGCGTGCTTGTTGTGGCGATACGCGGACCGTGAAAGGTATGCACGCCCTCTGCTGTAGCCAGGATGTCGGTCAGCGTCTCGGACTGAAGATGCCCACCCTTGAGCAGGACTGCTTTGGACCCAAGGGTCAGCAGTGCACGCGCCACATGCGCCATGTCGTTGGCGTCGCGAATGCTCATGCCCGACAAGGCCTCGGCTTCCGGCAGGTTCGGCGTCAGCACCGTGGCACGAATTAGCAGCCGGCGCTTCAAAGCCGCGACGGCATCAACCTGCAGTAGACGCGCACCACCCTTGGCGACCATGACCGGATCGACGACCAGAGGCGTCGACGCCGGCAGGGCATCAATCGTATCCGCCACCGCATCGATCACCGCCACGCTGTGCAGCATACCTGTCTTCAGTGCGTCGGCGCCGATATCGTCGAGCACTAGCTTCATCTGCCGGGCGATGAACTCCGGTGTTACCGGCACGACGCCGAACACGCCCTGCGTGTTCTGGGCGGTGAGCGCCGAAATCGCCGTCGCGGCGTAGCCGCCGAGCGCGGTCACCGTCTTGATATCGGCCTGGATGCCGGCGCCGCCGCCCGAGTCGGATCCGGCTATGACGAGAACGCGGCCTTTCACCGGGCTACCGGCTCACCCGCGGCCGGCGACCGCGATCGCTGCGGCCACCTCGTCGACGACAGCGCCAACCAGTGCTGCGTCCTCGCCCTCGGCCATGACGCGGACAAGAGGTTCGGTGCCAGATTTACGCACGAGGAGGCGGCCGCTGCCGACGAGCCGCTTCTCCGCCTCGGCGATGACCGCCTTGACCGAGGGCGCCTCGAGCGGCGTGCCACCATTGGCAAAACGCACGTTCTTCAGGATCTGGGGCAGCGGCGCGAACACGCGCAAGGCCTCGGAAGCAGGCTTGCCCGCGGCGGCGATCACCGCCAGCACCTGTAGCGCGGCCACCAGCCCGTCGCCGGTCGTCGCGTAATCCGTGAGGATGATGTGGCCGGATTGCTCGCCGCCCAGATTGCAGCCATGGGCAAGCATTGCTTCGAGAACGTAGCGGTCGCCGACGGCGGTGCGCAGCAGACCGATACCGAAACCATCGAGATACCGCTCGAGACCGAGATTGGACATCACGGTAGCAGCCACGCGGCCGCCGTTCAGGCGCCCGGCTTCATGCCAGGAGCGGGCGATCAGGCCCATTACCTGGTCGCCATCGATGATTGCGCCATGCTCGTCGACCATCTGCAGCCGATCGGCGTCGCCGTCGAGGGCGATGCCCAGATTGGCGCCGTGCGCGACGACCTGGGTTTGCAGGACGGCCGGGTGCGTGGCGCCACATTCGCGATTGATGTTGTAACCGTCAGGCTCGACGCCCACGGTGACGACCTCCGCGCCGAGCTCCCAGAGGACCGCCGGCGCCATCCGGTAGGCAGCCCCATTGGCACAGTCGATGACGATCTTCATACCGTCGAG
>VGEI01000419.1 GCA_016869415.1 Alphaproteobacteria bacterium | reverse complement strand
CTGGATGCCCAGCCGCCGCAGGTTCTCGACATAGGGCAGGGTGACCCGCTCGAGCTGCGGGTCGTTGAGCAGGATCTCGAAGCTCACCGGCACGCCATCCGGGCTTACCAGATGCTGCTTCATCACCAGGTAGCCGGCCTCGGCTAGCAGGCGCCTCGCGGTCGCCAGATTCTCGCGCAGGCTGCCGTTCTCGGTGCGCGGCGGGTTGTATTCGGCGGCGAACACCTCCTCCGGAATCCGGCCGCGCCAGGGTTCGAGAATGGCCAGCTCTGCCGGGCTCGACCTACCCTGCGCCGCGAGCTCGCGGTTGTTAAAGTAGCTGCGGGTGCGGACATAGGCGCCATGGAACAAGGTGCGGTTCGACCATTCGAAGTCGAATGCATAAGTCAGGGCGAGGCGCAGGGCACGATCCTGGAAGAGGGAGCGCCGCGTGTTCATCACATAGCCCTGCATGCCCGAGACGCGGTCCTCGGCAATCTCGAGCTTCTTGATCAGGCCGCGCTGGAAATTCGGCCCCGTGTATTGCGTGGCCCAGGCCAGGGCCTGGCTCTCGAGACGCAGATCGTAGTCGCCGGACTTGAAGGCCTCGAGTGCCGATGTCGTGTCGCGGAAATAGTCGAAGCGCACGCGGTCGAAATTCCAGCGGCCGCGGTTGACCGGATGATCCTTTGACCAGTGATCCTCGACCCGGCGCAAGGTGATGTAGCGCCCGCCCTCGAAGCTCTCGATGCGGTACGGGCCCGAGGCGAGCGGCGGCTCGAGCCCCGCACGCTCGAAGCTGCGCGTCTGCCACCAGGATTTCGACAGCACGGGCAGGTCGCCCATGGTCAGCGGCAGGTCGCGCTGCTCGCCGTTGCGGAAGGTGAAGCGGATACGCCTTGCGTCGCGGGCTTCCACTTTCGCGACATTGGCGTAGTGGGACTTGAAGAACGGGTGGCCCTTCTCGCGCAGCGTCTCGAAAGTCCAGACGATGTCGGCCGTGGTGATCGGGCTGCCGTCGTGGAAACGTGCCTCACGGCGCAGCACGAACTCGACCCAGGAACGGTCCTCCGGCACCTCGATGGTCTCGCAGACCAGGCAGTAACGGCTGAACGGCTCGTCCGACGTCACCATCAGCGTCTCGTAGGTGTAGCCGGTAGCCTGCGCCGGTACGCCGCGCAGCACGAAGGGATTGAAGCTGTCGTAGGTACCGATCTCGTGCAGGCGCAACTCGCCACCCTTGCGCGCCGCTGGATCGGCGTAGCGGAAATGAGGGAAGCCTGCCTTGTAGTAAGGGGCACCGTGCATGGCCAGGCCATGGACCGGGCCGGAGGTTGTCTGCGCCGGCACGGCCGGCGCGCCGAGCAGCATCAGGATCGCCAGCGCGGCCGGGATTCGAGGCAAGAGAGCCTGCCTGCCTGTTAAGGAAATAACTGAAATATCTAGCTAATAGGATCGCCGGGCGGGGGCAAGGGCGCCGCGCGGGTTAGAGCGGTCAGCCGCTCAGCAATTCGACCACAGGTCCGCGCAGGCGCTGGTCGCCGATGGCCAGGACCCGGCTCTTGGGGGCAGTGACATCGAGTGGCTTGCCGTTCCAGCCGGTCAGGCTGCCGCCCGCACCGGCGATCACCGGCTCGATCGCCGCCCAATCGTAGCCGTTGAGATCGGCCTCGACGACCAGGTCGGTGAAGCCGCTGGCCAGCAAGCCGTAGGCGTAGCAGTCGCCGCCATAGAGGACGAGACGAGTGGCTTTGCGTAAGCGCTCGAAGCGCTGAAAGCCCTCGGCGTCGAACATCTGCGGGGAGGTATTGTAGAGCTTCGCCTCGGCCATCGTGGCGCAGCTGCCCACCCGCACCTGCGTGTCCGGCGCGAAGCGGCTGCGATGGATGGTCGGCCGGCCCAGCGCGCCGATCCAGCGTTCCTCCATGGCCGGGCAGTCGACGACCCCGACGATGGGGCGGCCGTCGCGGCAGAGGGCGATCAGCCCGCCGAACATCGGCCGGCCGGTGACGAAGGAGCGCGTGCCGTCGATCGGGTCGAGCACCCAGACATGGCTGGCGCCGGCGTTGTGGCTGCCATGCTCCTCGCCGATCACGCCATGATCGGGCAGCGCTTTGACAATCATGTCGCGCATCGTCGCCTCCGCCTCGCGGTCGGCGACGGTCACCGGCGACAGATCGGCCTTGTCGTCGATCGCGACACGGGTGCGAAAATAGCGCCGCGCGATGGCCCCGCCCGCGTCGGCGAGACGCTCGGCGAGGGCGACGTAGGCGCTGAGATCCTGGCTCATGGTCGGGCGCGCTTGTAACACCGCCAGCGGTGCCGCAGCAATGCTTGTGTTCCCGGGCCTGCGAGGCAAAGATCGGAACGCGCGCAACGAACGGCGGAGCAAGCGGCGATGGAGCTCAACTACTGGAAAGCGACATGGCCGCTCGACGTCAGCGAGTGCCCCTGCGACGTGCACTTCGTCGACTATCTGAAGGCTCGTAGCATCAAGGGACGCGCCATCTTCCATTTAGGCACCGGCGAGCATCACATCCTGGCGCTGGAGAACGCGAAGCTCCGCCGGCCGAACCTGGTCTTCGGCGTCACCGCCTCGAAGCAGGAATACGACTCCTACATCGACCTCATCGTCAGCCAGCCGAAGGTTGCCAACAGCTACAAGGCGATGTTCGTCGATATCTATACGCTCGAGCCCCAGCTGCTGCCGGAGTTCGACGTGGTGACCCTGTTCCATCTCGGCGAGTTCTACGACGAGGTGCGCCAGAGATATGCGCCGCTCGACGATCGCAAGCTGCTGGCGCTGATGGTGCGCAAGCTGAAGCCCGGTGGGCGCGTCTGCTTCTACCGCGGCTCGAACGGCTGGACGAAGTCGGAGCCGATCGTCGAGGCCTTCCTCAAGGCAGGGAAACTGGCGAAGCCGGAGACCTATAAATCGCTGCTGATCTGCCGCCGGCCGGCGGCGGCCAAGCCGCGTGTCAGGAGTCGGAGGTCGCGACGGGGCGGAAGCTGAAGGCGCCGAGCAGCGCGTTCACCGTCTCGCCGTCGTCGCTGAGCGGCAGCAGGATCGAGCGGTAAAGGATCTCGGTGCCGTCGGCGCGCGTCCACTTGGCCGCGTCGTCGACCGGGCCCTTGAGCCCGACCGCCGCCTGGTGGAGGAAGAGCGTGCGTGAGCCCATGCCGCCGGGCAGGGCCTCGCTGACTTTCTTGCCGGTTGGGTCGTGGCCGAGCGCCGTCTGCAGCACGTTGCCGGCCATGACGAAGCGGTAGTCGGCCGGCACCGGCGTCACCTCGACCATGAACATGTGGTCCCAGAGGTCGCCGGCCGCCGCCGGCGTCACCGCGCTGCGCGAGGGAAAACGGCGACCGTCTGCCACCTCCTGCCAGAAGCGCAGGCAGCGGCTGTTGGCGCGG
>VGEI01000418.1 GCA_016869415.1 Alphaproteobacteria bacterium | reverse complement strand
TAGGCTGTTAACGTTAGAAAAAACCACCAACGCGGATCACGGAGACAAAAATGTCACTCAGCCGCCGCTCCATTCAGACCCTGATGGACCTCGTCGAGAACAAGCTGACCTCCATGCAGGTTGTCGATCGCGAACACGCCCGCGAGCTGGCCACTCTGGAGGCCGCCCGTCGCGAGCTCTCCTCGATGATGGGCCTCCGCCGCCCGATCGATATGCCGGCCCTCGTGGAAGGCGCCTTTTCCCGCGAAGCGGTGCACGCCGCCGCCTGAGACGATGCGGCGGCCCCCTTGGGCCGCCTGTCTTGTTTCTTGGGGGCGAGCCTGTGTCAGTTGACGCCCATCGGCGGTGCTGACGCTTCCCACCCGCCCCTGCCTTCGCTAACGTGCCGCCGCCTGCGCCGAGTCCGTGCAGGCATGCAGCAGCGAGGCGAAGGGATCGCGAGTGGCTTCACCGACCAAGGACGCGCTGTTTCCTGAGGCGCGACCGAGCGCCGCGCCCCGGTTCACCACCGGGATCTTGCCCTATCAGTCCTATCTCGATTTCGTGAAGGCCGGCCGCATCGCGGCCGACCTGCCCTTCGCCGACAACCAGGTCCAGCCGGCCAGCATCGATCTACGGTTGGGGCCCGTCGCCTACCGCGTGCAAGCCAGCTTCCTGCCCGGCAATCAGCCGGTGATGCGCAAGATCGGGCAGCTGAAGATGCACGAGCTCGACCTCACCCAAGGCGCGGTCTTGGAGCGCGGCTGCATCTACATCGTGCCGTTGCTCGAGCGACTGAACCTGCCGGCGGACATCGCCGGCACCGCCAACCCCAAGAGCACCACCGGCCGGCTCGATATCTTCACCCGCCTCATCCCCGACTACGCCGAAGAGTTCGAGAAGGTGAAGAAGGGCTACAAGGGCTCGCTCTATCTCGAAGTCAGCCCGCGCACGTTCAGTGTGCGCGTCCACCAGGGCCTGGCGCTCAATCAGCTCCGCCTGCGCCGCGGCGACCCGCCGCCTTCCGATACGGCGCTCGAGGCGCTCAATGAAAGCGAAGGCCTGATTTTCTCGGCCAACCAGAAGAGCGCCGCGACCATCCGCCGCGGCCTCTGGGTGTCGATCGATCTTCAGGGCACCGATGGCGACATCATCGGCTACCGTGCCCGGCACCACACCGCGTTGATCGACCTCGCCAAAGTCGGCCATTACGATCCCAAGGAGTACTGGGAGCCGATCGCGCGCAACGCCGCGCGCTCGCTGATCCTCAATCCCGGCGAGTTCTACATCCTGGTGTCGAAGGAGCAGGTGCGCGTGCCGTCCGGCTTCGCCGCCGAGATGGTGCCTTACGATCCTTCAGTGGGCGAGTTTCGCATTCACTACGCCGGGTTCTTCGATCCCGGTTTCGGCTACGGCCAGTCCGGCGAGATTCCCGGCACGCGGGCCGTGCTTGAGGTCCGTTCCCACGAAGTGCCGTTCCTGCTGGAGGACGCCCAGGTCGTGGGACGGCTGATCTATGAGCGACTGACCGACCCCCCAGAAAAGCTCTACGGCGTTGACCTAAAGTCGAATTACCAGTGCCAGGGCCTGGCGCTCAGCAAGCATTTCCGCCGCGACTGACGGGTTCTCAAAATCCGGTCTGGCGGCCTGACCTCTTGTTATTGACTCTCCAGCAGGGTCAAGACACAGTCGTCGCGGAATTGGCACGACCCGCATCAGCAGCGCGGGCCGCAAGAACCAATAACCTTATCAATCCCAAAGGGAGGATCCCTCTGATGAAGAGTCTCACCACGTCCCTCGTCCGCCTGGCGGCAGGTGTGGCGCTCGCTATCGGCGTCGGCGGACTAGCCTCGGCCCAGACCATCACGCTGCACGGCGCCTCGCAGTTCAACGACGATCACGCCTTCAACAAGACGATGCTCAAGTTCGAGGAGCTGGTGAAGCAGTACTATGGCAAGCCGATCAATTTCGTGCTGCACCGGAACAGCACTCTTGGCCTGGAGAAACAGTACTTCGAGTACATGGCCCAGGGCCGCGCGGTCGATTTCGCCATCGTCTCGCCGGCGCACATGTCGACCTTCTCCAAGGCAGCGCCCTTCATCGACGCGCCCTTCATCTTCCGCGACCTCGACCACTGGAACAAAGTGCTAGAAGCCGACCTGCTGAAGCCGATCGCCGACGAGGTCAACCAGAAGGCCGAGGTCATGCTCATCGGCTACGCCGGCGGGGGCGTGCGCAACATCTTCGTCAACAAGCCCGTCCGCAACATGGAAGAGCTCAAGGGCCTCAAGGTCCGCGTCCAGGGCGCGCCGATCTGGAGCCGGACCTTCCAGGCAGCCGGCATGGCGCCGACTGTCATTGCCTACAACGAGGTCTATAACGCCATCCAGAACAACGTCATCGCAGCCGGCGAGAACGAGGCGGCCGGCGTCGAAGCGATGAAGTTCTTCGAAGTGGCGCCGCATCTCTCGCTCACCGAACACGCCATCACCATCCGCCCGCTCTGCTTCTCCACCAAGACCTTCAAACAGCTACCGGCGGACCTGCAGGCGGCGATCGTCAAGGCGGGCAAGGAAGCCGGCGCACATGGGCGCAAGATCGAATCGACGGAGGACTCGCAGAAGCTTGACGCCCTGGAGAAGGCCGGCAGGCTGAAGCGCGTGCCGTTTGCCGATCGCGACGCGATGAAGAAGGCCGTCGACCCGGTGATCGCGGCCTACGCCAAGGAAGTCGACGCCGACAAGATCTTCGCTCAGATCAACGCCATCAAGTAACTCGGCTCGACACAACGCCGCGGCCGGAATAGCCGGCCGCGGCGTCTTCTTTCGCCGATCCAGGGGACTCAATGACCGGACAACAGCCCGGTGCGCCCGGCTTATGGCGCCGGATGACCGCTGCTTACAGCCAGTTCCTGTCACTGCTGCTGGCTATCTCGGTCGCAATCCTCGTCTTCCCCGTCAGCCTGCAGATCTTCTCGCGTTTCACCGCGCTCATCCCCTCCTACATCTGGACCGAGGAGATGGCGCGCTTCCTCTTCGTCTGGTCGATCATGATCGGGGCGATGATCGGTGTGCGCGAGAGCACGCATTTCGAGGTCGATCTCTGGCCGGCGGTCTCCCGGCGCGTCGAGGCCGCTGTCAAGTTGGGCTCCAAGATCGCCATATTCGTTTTCGCGCTGGTCTTCGTCTATTCCGGTATCGAGTTCACCCGCTTCGCCTGGTTCCGCATCTCCGAACTGGCCGAGTTGCCGCTCTGGCTGATCCATATCGCCTGGCCGGTCACCGGCTTCACCTGGATCGTCTTTCTCGGCGAGCAGGCACTTGATGATCTGCGCGTCATCGGCGGCGGGGAGCGCCCATGACCGGGCAGTTGCTCAGCTCCGGCCAGGCAGCCTGGATCCTCTTCGGTCTCTTCTTCCTCGGTCTGTTCCTGCGCGTCC